>JANMSL010000164.1:0-5595 GCA_031389245.1 Lysobacterales bacterium
TGAATGCCCAATCCCGCGCATGCATCTGGTCACTTGATATTTTGCGATTAAAGCCCTATGAATCACTCATGGACATGGACCCGAACGCAATTGCCTTGCCAACCGATGCCGAGCGTGGCTGGCGCTATCTGAAATCAGCACGCGACGAAGATATCCCGCTGCTATGGGCGTCGCTGTTGATCGCGCGAGATGAATACGCCGAGCTGGACGTCGTTGCGGTGAGCGACTCGGTCCAGGCTTGGTGTGAGTCGCTGCGCAGTAGTCTGAGTGAACTGGCACATCCGGTCCAGGCGGTGCACGCACTGAATAGATTTGTGTTCGAGGAACAGGGATTCACTGGCAACAACGACGATTATTACGATCCGCGCAACAGCTATCTCAATGAGGTCATCAGCCGCAAACTCGGCAACCCGATTTCACTGGGGATTGTGCAGTTGGAAATGGCGCGGCGACTGGGCTTGCCGATGCAAGGCGTGTCGTTCCCCGGTCACTTCCTGTTGCGTTTTCCGGTCGATGACGGACTGTTGATCCTCGATCCCTATCATCGCGGGCGTTCGCTTGATATCAGCGAATTGAAAACACGCGCCAGTTCGCACGTGCCAGGCCGACGCGTCGGCGACGAGCAGCTCGGGCGTATGCTGGAACCTGCTCCGAATCGAGTGATCTTGATGCGCATGCTGCGCAACCTCAAGCAGCTCTACATCGAGCGCGAGGATTTCGAACGGGCGCTGCGTTGCGCCGATCGGCTGGTGTTTCTGGACGAGGGCGACACGGACGAGCTTCGCGATCGCGGCAAGCTTTACTGGCGCGTCGGGCACGTCACTGCAGCACGCGAGGATTTCAGCCATTACCTGGTGCGCGCCGCGCAGGCCAGCGATGCCGACGTGGTGCGCCAGTGGCTGATCGAACTGGGCAGCGAGCGCCGCCGACTTAATTAGTCAGTCGTGGCGCGGCCGTCCCTATCAAGTACGGACAGCGGGCGCGAGATGCTCCGACCAATCTGCAGTTGCTCCCGCAACAGCACTCGATGTTCGCCATGGGGATCACGCAAGTTCGAAGTCTTCCTTGCCGACGCCACAATCCGGGCACATCCAGTCGCTGGGAATATCCTCAAAGCGGGTGCCTGGAGGGAATCCGTCTTCAGGCAGGCCTTTGGCCTCGTCATAGACGAAGCCACAAACGACGCAGACGTACGTGCGAAAGGGCGCGGTAGGCGCCGTACTCGGTGCAGGCATGGGGATGACTCGGAAATTGGAGGGCAGGGGCGTATTCTCGCAGGCTGGCCGTCACTCACCAAGTCTGAACACGCATGCCTCCCTTCTATGCCTCATCGATCACCGGCACAGTCCAGGTTTCTGGTCTATACCTGCTCACCCGTGAAACCGACGACACCGAAGCGTTGCTGTCCGCCGTGGCCAAAGCCATCGGCGGCGGCGCCCGCGTGCTGCAGTATCGGGACAAATCAACGGACGCCGGACGCCGGCTTGAACAGGCACAGGCGCTGGTCGGCTTGTGTCACCGCCATCGCGTGCCGTTGATCGTGAACGACGATGTGCAGTTGGCACGGGTGGTCGGCGCCGCTGGCGTGCATCTGGGCGAGAATGATGCAGCCATTGCGTCTGCGCGCGCGCAACTCGGCGCAAACAGCATCATCGGGGTTTCTTGCTACAACGATCTGAGTCACGCGGCGCCAGCGCTGGCAGCCGGGGCGGACTACATTGCGCTGGGGGCATTCTTCGATTCCGGCACCAAGCCCATGGCGCGACGCGCACCGCTTCAATTATTGCGCGATGCGCGCCAGTTCAAAGTTCCGGTGGTAGCCATTGGGGGCATCAATGCGGCCAACGGCGCTGCTCTGGTCAACGCCGGAGCGGATGCGCTGGCAGTGCTCGGCGCGGTCTGGGACGCGCCCGACATCGGCGTCGCAGCGCGTGCAATTTCGTCGTTGTTCCCGCGCACCTAGCTCCGCGAGTCAATATGCTCCATTCAAAATCATTTTCCGATCGAGGTGCGTCACCATGAGTCAGAATCAGAACCTCTTTGCGCGCGCACGCGAATTGATCCCCGGTGGCGTCAATTCGCCGGTGCGTGCTTTTCAGTCGGTGGGTGGCGAACCTTTCTTCACCGCACGCGCCGAGGGCGCACATCTCTGGGATGTGGAGGGCAAACGCTATCTCGACTACATCGGCTCCTGGGGTCCGATGATCGTTGGACACGCGCATCCGCAGGTGATTGAAGCAGTGCTGCGCACCGCACGCGATGGCCTGAGTTTCGGTACGCCCAATCCGCTTGAAGTGACTATGGCCGAGACCTTGGTCGCGCTGGTGCCGGCGCTGGAGATGGTGCGCATGGTCAATTCGGGTACCGAGGCGACGATGTCGGCGATCCGCTTGGCGCGGGGTTTCACTGCACGTAACCGCATCGTCAAGTTCGAAGGTTGTTATCACGGCCACGGCGATGCGTTCCTGGTCAAAGCCGGTTCCGGCATGCTGACTTTGGGCGTGCCAACCTCGCCGGGTGTGCCAAGTGCACTGACCGATCTCACCCTCTCGCTGTCATTCAACGATTTCGACGCCGCTGAACAACTGTTTGCCGAGTATGGTCATGACATCGCCGGCCTGATTCTTGAACCGATCATCGGCAATGCCAATCTGATTTTGCCGAAGCCCGGATATCTGCAACATCTGCGCGCGTTGTGTACACGCTACGGCACATTGCTGATATTCGATGAAGTGATGACCGGCTTCCGTGTCGCGCCGGCGGGCGCGCAGCAGCTGTACGACATCGCGCCCGATCTGAGCACTTTCGGCAAAATCATCGGCGGCGGCATGCCGGTGGGTGCCTACGGCGGTCGCCGCGACATCATGCGGCAGATCGCGCCCTCGGGTCCGATCTACCAGGCTGGAACCTTGAGTGGTAATCCGGTCGCGATGGCTGCCGGGCTGGCCACACTCGGCCTGCTCCGTGATCCGCATTTCTACACGCGATTGGAAGCGACGACGACGCGGCTCTGCCACGGCTTGGAAGCTGCCGCAGAAGATGCGGGTGTGGCATTTACCACCAATCACGTCTGCGGCATGTTCGGGTTGTTCTTCACCGATCAGCGCGTCGATAGCTATGACTTGGCGATGCAATCGGACAAGGCGCGGTTCAATAGATTCTTCCACGGCATGCTGGAACGCGGCGTGTACTTTGCGCCCTCGGCCTACGAGGCAGGGTTTGTTTCGTCGGCGCATGGTGATGCCGAGATTGACGCCACGATTGCCGCCGCGCGCGAGGTGTTCGCGACGCTATGACGCCACCGGGCAGAGCTACCGCGCTGGCAATTTCACAACCATGCCCTGATTGGGCGTGGCTCTGACCCAGCGATACCAGGACGGCAGCTCAGTCACCAGACGAGTTGGCCCCGGCCAGGATGGAATGTCGTCGAAAACGATCACACCGCCGTCGACGACATTGGGCGACCAGTGCTCGAAGTCGGCGCGCACATCGGCGTATTCGTGGCTCGCATCGATGTAAAGCAGGCTGATGCTTGTGCCGTGCTGCCATTGGCGGGCCGCGCTCAGGGTATCCGAGCGAATAGGGACCACCGTGTCCTGTAGTCCCAGGCGCTGCATATTCCCGAGAAATTCCTGATAAAGCTGATCCGGCCCGTAGCCTGTGAGCAGCTCTGCGTGTCCGGGTTCGGTAGTGGTACCCGACCAAGTGTCAACGGCGAACAGGCGGCCATGCCCGCGATCCTTCAGCGCCGTTCCCATCCATGAAGCGGAAAGTCCCTTCCACGACCCGAGCTCGACCACCATCGAACCGCTCGGGGTTTGCAATGCCAGATCGTAAAGCGCCACCAATGACGACGGGTGCGCCCATCCTTGGATGCCACGGGTCAGTTCGACAATCTCGTTGTACCGCTTTTCATCCAGCATGAGTGAACTCGGATCGCTAAAGGCCTGCATTCTATTCGATGACGCAGGCGAATCGGGAGCACATCGCCAACGCGCGCCGCAGGTTGCCGTGTCAGCGCTATTCTGTGCGCCGACATTTCCAACCCTGTCATCTGACTACTGTGGAGACCACGATGAAGCTTTCGACACTGATGGTGCACGCTGCCGCGAGTCCACAACCCGAGACCGCTGCGGTGGCTGATTCTATTCACCTCTCCACTACTTTCAAGCACGCGCCGGACGGCACGCGCGCTGCCGCGGGCCTTGAGTATCAACGTGAAGCTCATCCCAATTCGATCGCGCTTGAGCGCGCATTGAGTCTGATTGAAGGCGGCGCGCAGACGCTTTGCTTCGCATCCGGCATGGCGGCCATCTCGGCATTGATGCACGCGATCGAGGGGTCGGGTGAAGTACTGATCGGCACCGACGTGTACCAGGGTACGCGCAGCCTGGCGCGCGAATTTCTTGTGCCGAGCGGCTGGCAGGTGCATGAGATCGATCATGCCAGCGCTGAATTCGCCGCGGCGATCGGACCACGCACCCGTCTCGTCTGGCTGGAAACGCCGTCGAACCCTTTGCTTGCCGTCGGCGATATCGCGGCCACAGCGTTGCTGAGCAAGGCACATGGCGCGCTGTTGGTAGTCGACAACACATTTGCTTCGCCCGCGCTGCAAAATCCGCTGGCGTTCGGCGCCGACGTGGTCATGCACTCAACGACCAAATACTTGGGCGGGCACAGCGATGTGATGGGCGGGGCTCTGGTGTTCGCGCGCGCCGACGCGCTGTTTGATCGCGTCGCGCATTTCCGTCACTTGCACGGTGCGCTACTGCCACCGTTCAGCGCATGGTTGACGCTTCGCGGGTTGCGCACACTCGCGGTGCGCGTTGAACGACATGCATCGAATGCGCTGCGGGTCGCGGAATATCTGGCAACGCGCGCCGAGATCGAACGGGTGAACTATCCCGGCCTGTCAGCGCATCCGAATCACCGCATCGCCGCGCGCCAGATGCGTGCCTTCGGCGGCATGCTGTCCTTCCAGATGCGCGCAGGGCGCGCTGCTGCGCTGGGCGTTGCCGGGAGGGTGCAGCTATTCATCAACGCCACGTCGCTCGGCGGCGTCGAGTCGTTGATCGAGCATCGCGCATCGGTCGAAGGTGCGCATCCGGTTACTGCCGACAATCTGTTGCGGTTATCGATTGGATTGGAAGATGCGGAGGACCTGATCGCGGATCTCAAACAGGCACTGGACGGCACCTGACATCGCCTGCAGCGCGTTCACTTGAACAGCGTTACAGCAGCGCGAAGGCGTCGCGAGTGAGGTTTTCAGGCTTATTGGCGGTTACGCGCACATTGTCTTCAATGCGGATGCCGCCAAATTTTTTCATGCGCTCGATTTTGTTCCAGTTGACCGCGGTCGAGTGGCGTGTGGACTTGAGCTTGCCGAGCAGCGAATCGATGAAGTACACCCCCGGCTCGATGGTCACCACAAAGTCCTGCTGCAGCTCGCGCGTCATGCGCAGATAAGGATGTCCGTCGGGTCGCGCAATGAAGCCGCCTGCTGAATTTTCCATGAAGCCAGCGACATCGTGCACCTGCAA
This sequence comes from Lysobacterales bacterium, assembly GCA_031389245.1. Taxonomy (GTDB): domain Bacteria; phylum Pseudomonadota; class Gammaproteobacteria; order Xanthomonadales; family Ahniellaceae; genus 0-14-3-00-62-12. The sequence continues at coordinate 5,541 of JANMSL010000164.1, forward strand.
ACCGATGGGGTGGCCGACGCCGTGTGGCATGAAAGTGCCGGTGTCGCCTGTGTCG
>JANMSL010000175.1:0-7505 GCA_031389245.1 Lysobacterales bacterium
GCCACGCGGCGCTCGCTTTGCTCGAACTGCCGGATGCAGCGCTGGTCAGGCGCGGGACTGCATGGCCGCGGCATTCGTTGCGCGACGCGGGTTGACCGGCGCCTATACTCGACGCGATTTCGTTTGTCCCCTGCACGACGAAATGGGAAAGGAAAGCGGGCCAATCGTGTGGCGCAGGGCTTGCCGGCCGGTCGACCGGTCTTGCTTGGAAGGTAATTGCCTTCAGGCGCGGCGCAAGCGGGTACGCGACACCGTGCGCAGCTGGGCAGCCGATCGGAATCCGGCTTGCGACGCAGAAAACCTGCTGGACTTGATAAGCCCCGCGATTAAGCAGATTATAAGTTCCGTGTGCCGCCGCACCGACGAGCAAGTTTTAGGGGATGAAAATCAAGGCAATTCACCCCGTCCAAATTTGCAGCGACAGTCAACTGTGTTCGCGCTCTTCAGCTTTTTACTCCAGGACCAGATTATGACCTCTCAGTCGCATTATACCGCCCGTTTCTCGAACGTCGTGTCGCCGTCGATGTCGCGTCGAAATTTTCCGAGGTTGCTGGCGACCCTGGTTCTTGTTCCCTTGGCCTGTTTCGGCTCGACGGCCGGGGCCCAGGCCGTAGCACTCGGCACGGCGACCCAATACGGCGTCCTGGCCGGGTCGGCGGTGACCAATACCGGCCCCAGCATCGTCGACGGATTTCTTGGCATCTCGCCGAACAATGCCAGCTCGGTCAGCGGCTTTCCGCCGGGTCAGGTTCTTGGTCAGACGCACTTCGCCGACGCGGCCGCGCTCCAGGCGCAGAATGACCTCACTACCGCCTACAACGATCTCGCCAGCCGTTCCTGTGGCACAACGATCACGGCAGATCTCGGTGGACAGACGCTTGTGCCCGGAGTCTATTGCGCCGCGACATCGATGGGGTTGACCGGCACGCTGACGCTGGACGCCCAGGGTGACCCGAACGCGTTGTTCGTGTTCCAGATCGGGTCGACGCTCACCACCGCCAGCAATTCCGCGGTCAGCGTGATCAATAGTGGACAGGACTGCAACGTGTTCTGGCAGATCGGCTCGTCCGCGACGCTGGGTACAACCACAGATTTCCGCGGCACCATCGTCGCGCTTTCCAGCATCACCTTGAATACCGGCGCCAACGTCGGTGGGCGCGTGCTGGCACGCAATGGCGCCGTGACATTGGATGGCAACGGAGTTTCCGTGTGTAGCATCGGTGGTGGGCCTCAGGGCGGCAGCACAGGCATCCCGACGTTGTCGCAGTGGTCGATGCTGATGCTGGCCACAGTCCTGATCCTGTTCGGTGTGCTGGGCTTTCGTCGCTACACAATGTAGGCCCATGCGGGTTTTTGTACCCCGCGACTAGGTAATTGGCCTAATCGCTCGTTGCTGCGCGTGCGGCACTTGCTGGTGTTGTCATCCGGATCACCACGCCTGCGAGTGTCGTTTTCCTTGCTGGTCCAGCGTCCGAGCTCGCCTGCACGGTCGATCGGCCTGGCGTGGGTAAAAACGTGCGCCTTTAATGTGTGTTGGCTTACACATCGCGGGCCACGATTGGATAGAATCCGCACATGGAGCGCGTTCTGGTCGCTCTCGTCTAGCGGAGTCTGCCGTGTCCGAAACGTCCTCGCCTCAGCAAAACCATTTGCTGGCTGCCGTGCATGCCGATGTTCAAGAGCGCCTGTTCGCGCATCTTGAGTTGGTTACGTTGCCGCTGGGCAAAGTTTTGTACGAGTCCGGCGACACCATGCGCCACGTCTATTTTCCGACTGACTCGATCGTCTCGCTGCTGTACGTGATGGAGAGCGGCGCTTCAGCCGAGATCGCAGTGGTAGGCAACGAAGGCCTTGTTGGCATCTCGTTGTTCATGGGCGGCGAAAGCACGCCCAGTCGGGCGCTGGTGCAGAGTGCTGGCAGTGCCTACCGCTTGCTCGGCCAGCGGCTCAAGGATGAGTTCAATCGTCATGGCGAGTTGTTGGTGCTGATGCTGCGCTATACGCAGTCACTGATCACGCAAATGGCGCAGACCGCAGTGTGCAATCGGCACCACTCGATCGAGCAACAGCTTTGTCGTTGGTTGTTGCTTTCTCTGGATCGATTGCCCAGCGCTCAATTGACCATGACCCAGGAGTTGATCGCCAACATGCTTGGCGTGCGTCGCGAGGGTGTAACCGATGCCGCCGGAAAATTGCAGAAAATTGGCGCGATTCATTACAACCGCGGTCACATCCAGGTGCTTGACCGACCCAAGCTCGAACAACTGAGTTGCGAGTGTTACGCCGTGGTCAAGAAGGAAACCGATCGTCTGTTGCAGCGAGATCGAATAGCGCCCACCAACTGAGACCGCGTCGAAGTTTCGGCTGCCGCCGCGACGGTGCTTGCGCGATGCGCTCCACTGTGGCCTACCGAACAGAACCTCGTGTCACCATCACGCAAACTGTCTCAACGGGATTGCCCCAGCAGTGTTCCCGTGCCATTCCTTGGCTTTTCGATGCTGCAGGACGATCGCATGTCAGCCGCATTACCGGTGCCCGTGGTCAACCGTTTGCTCGCAGAGTTGCCGCGTAAAGATCGCGATCGATTTCTTGCGCGGTGTGCACCGGTCGATTTGGTGTTTGGTTCGGTTTTGTGTGAGTCGGATCAGCCCTATGAAGACGTGTACTTTCCGCTGACCGGATTCATCTCGCTGGTGGCAGCGGTGCGCAGTCATCCTCCACTCGAGCTGGGATTGATCGGCGACGAGGGCATGCTGGGTGTCACCCTGGTGCTTGGCGTCAACGCAGCACCCTTGCGCGCGGTAGTTCAGGGCTCCGGCACTGCATGGCAAATATCTGCGGCGCAGTTTCAGCAGGAGTTGTGCGACAGTCCGGTGTTGACGCGCACGCTCAATCGTTACTTGTACGTTTCTATGGCACAGCTGTCGCAAACCACCGTCTGTTCGCGTTTCCATGAGATTGAGGCGCGCCTGGCGCGATGGCTGCTGATGACGCATGACCGCGCGCATGCAAATCATTTCCACCTCACCCACCAATATCTTGCCGACATGCTCGGTGTCCAGCGCAGCGCGGTCACCATTGCGGCAGGGGCGCTGCAACGCAGAAAGTTGATTCGGTATTCTCGCGGTGAGATCAATATACTTTCCCGTAGTGGACTGGAAGCTGCGTCCTGTGAGTGTTACGCCGCCGTGGTCAAGGACTACTCGCAGCGATTCGCCACCCGACGAGACGTATCGGCAGTGTCAGCTGCCTGAGCGCTGACCCCAGCGCGTGGGATGAGGTGAGCACAGCGAACCGCAGTGCTTGGGTTGAAGTTGATGCGGTTCGCTGTGCTCACCACATCCTACCTGTCGCGAATCTAACGCCGCCGTGGTCAAGGAATACGCGCAGCGATTCGCAGCGCTACGTGACGTATCTTCTGCGTCAGCTGCCTGAGCGCTGACCCAAGCGCGCGGGATGAGGCGAGCACAGCGAACCGGATTACATGGGACGGGATTGATGCGGTTCGCTTTGCTCACCACATCCTACGAACTACGAACTGCAGCAGCATAAAAAACCCGCGCAGCTTGCGCGGCGCGGGATTCGAAGGGGCGAGGACTTTGTTCGCGGCTTACCGCATGCAAGGATTTATCTCGACGAGAGTGCCGTGTTGGAGATGATCACTTCGACGCGTCGATTTTGCTGGCGACCGGTGACCGAGTCGTTACCGGCAACGGGATTGCCTTCGCCCATTCCGGACGCAGACAGTCGATTCATGTCGACACCCTGACCCGCCAAAAATGTCTTGACGGAATCGGCACGACGTTGCGACAGGCCCAAATTCGAGTCATCGCTGCCAACGTTGTCGGTGTGACCTTCGATGACCACGGTCCGGTCTTCATATCGATTGAGAAACGCTGCCAGCCTGGCAAGGTTGTTTGCGCTGCCGCCTTTGAGTTCCGACCTGCCGGTCTCGAACAGCACGTCACCCAGCGTCACGACCAAACCGCGGTCAGTCTCTCTTGCGTTGAGCGCGGCGACCTGTTGTCGCAGGTCTTCCGCCTGCTGCTTTGCTGTCGCCGCGTCTGCACGTGCGGCGTCGGCCTGCTGCCGCGCCCGATTGGCATCTGCGCTTGCTGCATCCGCGAGTTGCTTCGCCGACGCGGTGTCGCTACGCGCGGCATCGGCCTGGTTGCGAGCAATGTCGGCGTCGATGCTGGAGAATTCCGCCTTCTGCTTGGCCTCTTCTGCGTCAACACGTGCGACATCAGCCTGGCTATGTGCCATGTCTGCGTCGGTACGCGCAGAACTCGCCTGCAGCCGGGCTGCTTCAGCCTCCAAGCGCGCGTTATCTGCTGCGCTGCGCGCCATTTGGGCATCTGAACGCGCGGAATTTGCGTCACGACGGGCAAGGTCGGCCTCACGTGTGCGTGCTTCAAGTCGCGCGGCTTCGCGCTGCTCGCTCAAGGTTTTGCGCTGGTCTTCCAGCAGTCGTGCCTGCGCTCGCGCCCAGGCTGTATCCACCTTGCGGTTGGCGATCAGCACGAGGTGATTGGCCTGCGCCTTATCCCGCGTGGGTTCCTCAGCTGCGCGCACGGCGAGCTCTGCGTCTTCAATGGCGGTGGGCGCACGACTGGCGAGCTGCGGGTCGGATTGAAGTTGCGTCAGCCGATTGCGCGCGCTGATCGCACCTTCCGGTTTGGTCGGGCCGCTCGAGCACGCAACGGTGAGCAGCGCGGCAACGACCGCTGCATACAATGGCTTAAGCACATGAAATTTGTTCATTGGTCATCTCCAGAATTGCGCTGCATTTCCTGCTTCAGGGCATCGGTGCTCTTCTGCATCTCGTCATTGATCGCTTCGGCTTTGAGCGCTTCGGCTTTTGCCAAAGCGAGCTCGGCGTTGACACGTGATTGTTGGGCCAGACGCTTGGCCAGCACCATTTCCTCTTGCTCTACCGCACGCCGGGCGGCGCTCAGATTTTCGCGAGCGTCACTCAGTTCTGGCGAAGCGTAATCCGCAACGCGTGCCTGCTCCGCATTGGTAATCGCCATCTCGGCGGCCTGCAACTCGCGATCGGGTGCATCTGGCGTCGATGCGCAGGCGGCAAACATGAGGAATACCGCCGCTACGGCTACAAGACGCAACCATGAACCGCGTGATCGTTTGGGTTCGTTTGTCTGGGTTGTCTGGATCATTTGAATGTCCTCCGTTGCTGGTTATTGCGAGAAGCGGGTGATTGCAAGCCACAGGGGTGTTGCGTTAGCCCAGGGCATCACTTAAGCCGTCACCGCCTGCGAGCCCACCGAGCTGCTTCAGTTGCGGCTGAGGTTGGAATGATGATCGCCGCAGCCAACGGCAACGTCGGTGCGGTGGCGTACATGGAATCCAGGTCCTTGACCGCGTTGGGGAACTTCTGAGTAAGTTCGGAGCGCGGATCGCCCCTTGAGTCTTGGAGCGAAAAGACCGCAGGTTTTTTGGGTGTTTGGCAAGCAATAGGCAGTGTGGCGAAGACAAAGTGGTGCCTTACTCAGACCTTCCCCAGGTAGGGTCGTATTACTGTTGATTCAGGCAACGGGCGCCACGAAAAAGTTTGAGTTGCGTTCGCTGTCGCACAGACCGAGTCGCTCCCGAAGTTCATGCTCAGCGTCGCTCCAAGCGAGCCCTGATCCAAACGCAGGCCGGTTCATGGAAACCATCGTTGCGTAGGTCAGCACGCTGTTCAAAACCACACACAAAGGAATTCAGCCATGCAAAACAGCTCGAAAACTATGGGATCGATTGCAGAAGAGGCCCGCGCCGGGGTGTCGCAAGAGTTTCAGAATCTTCTCGTCGATGTCGAAGACTTGATCAGGGACACGACCACATTGACCGCTGATGAGCTGGGCAAGGCCAAGGCGAAACTCGGCGCTCGCGTTACCGCCGCAAAAGCATCTTTGGAAGAGATGGGTGGCGCGGTGGCCAAGCGTGCACGCAAGTCCGCCGCTGCTACCAATGAATACGTGCACGAGCAGCCTTGGAAGGTGATCGGAGCCAGCGCGGCTGTGGCTTTTCTGCTCGGCTTCGTGCTTGCCCGTCGCGGCTAACGCTTTACCCTTGCTGGCATGATCCGGAGGTCTCGCGTGGAACCGCAGCGCACATCAGAACCCTCATTCGAGGCGACGTCTCTCCCAAGCTCGGGTGCCTCCGGGATCAACCCGCTGAACGTGATTCGCATACTGCGTTCAGCGGGCTCGGCACTGTTGGCGCAGGCAGCGTTGCATGGGCAGCTGGCTCGGGTCGAGTGGGCTGAGGAAAAAACCCGACTGTCCAAGATGTTTGTGGCAGGGCTACTCGGCTTCGCGTGTTTATTGTGCGTGATGTTGTTTGGTGGCGCGCTGGTATTGGCGCTCAGCTGGGACACGGTGTATCGCGTTGCAGCGGTGCTGGCGGTCATTGTTGTGTATGCGATCGGGCTGGGCATTGCCTGGCATTACCTGCAGGCACTCTCCGAGCGCAGTGGCCAGGCCTTTGCAGCGACGCGCGAAGAGATCGCTGCCGACATTGCCCTGCTCAAGAGCAAGTTATGAAATCACTAAAAGTCTTGGAGCCAGTCGAAGAACGCCAGGCACTGCGCCAGCGCATGTCGGAACAGCGGCAGTTGATCGCCTATCAGTTGGGCCCAAAACCTGCAGTCGACCGAGCCTATCCACGCAGCATGACCATGCGCTTCCTGACCCAGCGGCCCGAGCTGGCAGCACGCTTGGGTGGCCTGCTCGCAGCCCAATTTCTGGGTGCGCGCGTTTTCAAAGTGATGAGCACGGCGTTGGCGCTCGCCAAGATCGTGCGTTCCGCCTCGGGCAGAAAATAGCCGTCGTCGACGGGTGCGCGGGTTAAATTCAAAACCTCATACGCCGGAGCGTTCGCTTGAGCGACGAATCACAGTCTTCCAATGCGGAGCCAAGTCACGACATCGAGCGACTCGCTCAGGCTGTCGAACATCCGCGGACACACTCATGGGCGCTGTCCGGGCTCTTGTTGCTGGCCGTGCTCACGGTGCTGCATCTCGCGCGTGATCTGGTGCTGCCGATTGTCATTGCATCCATACTAAGTTTGGTGTTCCTGCCGGCGGTTCGCGGCATGAAGCGACTGTACATACCCGTGCCGCTTGGCGCCGGCATAGTGGTGCTGGGTTTGCTCGCTGCTTTTCTCGGCAGCGTGTCGTATCTCGCGGAGCCTGCAGGAACCTGGCTTGCCAGGGCGCCGCAGAGCCTGCGTGAAATCGAAACCAAGGTGCGCCGGATCACCGGCTCGGTTCATGAAGTGGCCGAGGCGACCGAGAAAGTTCAGGATATGACTGAGCAGCTGGCGACGGGCGGTGCCAATCAGAAAAAAGTGCAGGAAGTGGTGGTGAAAGAGCCAGCGCTGGTCGGCACCGTGTTGGGCGCTGTCAGAGAGTTTGCCATTACTGCGATCAGCACGTTGGTGCTGCTGTATTTTCTACTGGCCTGCGGCGACTTGTTTTTGCGCAAGACCATCGCCGCCCA
>JANMSL010000186.1:0-1567 GCA_031389245.1 Lysobacterales bacterium
CGCTCCCACTGTCTTTTGGCCATTGCTTCTTCCTCATCGAATTCACCATGTGGTGATGCATCGACCAGTTGAAACCGCCCATCCAAAGAGAAAGTGACTCGCGCAAAGCGCGAAAACGTTTTGTCTTCGCGCAGCGATGACGCACCCGAAGGGTGCTGGCTGTTGATCATTTCGAACGAGGCCAATTGCAAAAGCATCGCGACTCACGTCGCTCCCACAATAGCGTTGCGGGCGCCACCGGCAAGAGACTCAGAGTGCGCACTCCACAGCGCGTCGCGAGGCTGGGACAGCGTCTGCAACGTAAGCTTCACCTTGCTCCGGCAAGCGCTCGGACAGCGGGCGCATGGTTCCGGTGAGTCGCCAGTCGTAGAGCTGCGTGAAGGCAAGCACGCGTGCCACGTATTCGCGGGTTTCTTTGAACGGTATGGTCTCGATGAAGACATCAGCCGGTAGCTGTCCGCGTGCCTGCAGCCACTGCTCCACGCGATGCGGTCCGGCGTTGTAGGAAGCCGCTACCAACCACGGCGATGATCGGAACCGCTTGCCCACTTCGGCCAGGTAGCGCGTGCCCAGGCGCACGTTCAACGGCGGCTGCAACAACGGCGCAGTACCGACAAAGGCGACGCCTTCGAGCTTGGCCATGCGTCGCGCGGTGCTCGGCAACAGTTGCATCAGGCCATAGGCATCGGCGTGCGAGCGCGCGTCTTCGACCCAGGCACTCTCCGAACGAATCAGCCCGAACACCAGCGCCGGATCGAGACGCTGCGCCTTGGCGGCGCCCTCGATCAGCGCACGATGGGCGAGCGCGAAACGCAACTCGTAGAGTCGCTGGTCGGGAGGCGTATTCAACGCAAAGGGTGCGCGATCAAACCATGAGTGTTGATCGGCCACGGTGACGACTTCCTGCCGCGCCTGGGCGTCGAGTCGCGTCAGCAAGTGATCCCACTCGCGGTTGGCCTGCCGTTTCCAGCCGATCTCGCGAAATTCCAGTGCCCGTTCCAGGCCGCGATGTCGTGCAATCACTTCGCCGTTGGACACCTTCGGCACTTCGATCGGGCATACCCGGTAGGGCTGACCGAGGCGGTCGGCGGCAAGAAAGCCGTGAAAGTTGGGCGCACTGGCCAATGCCCGCCAAGCCAGGGACGCGAGCTGGGTTTGGCCAGTCTCATCCAGCGCGCGCGCCTGCCAGTAACGCCAACGCGGATCGGCTTGTTGTTCGGCGTCCATGCGCGCAAGTCCGGCAAACGCGGCGGCATAATCGGCGCGCGACAAGGCTTCGCGCACGCGCCATTCGCGGGTCAACGCCGTGTCCTTGCCTTGGGGTATCAGTCCCAGCCAGTCGGCGGCATCGCTGCGATAGGAATTGGCGCGATACAACGCGATCGCGTCCAGCATGCGCGCCTTGGCCGCGTCATCAAAGGTGAAGCGGGTGCTGAACTCGCGCCATAGCGAGGCTGCCAGTTCGTCGTCGCGCCGCGCGATACGCGCAATGCCAAAAGACAATGCGTAACGGTGGGGCGCGTCATCCGGCCACTTGCGGGCATTTTTGCGCTGACCCAACGGATCG
>JANMSL010000220.1:0-18024 GCA_031389245.1 Lysobacterales bacterium
CGACACCTTCCTCGGTGGCGAAGATTTCGACAAACGCGTCATCGACTTCCTGGTCGACGAATTCAAGAAAGAGCAGGGCATCGATCTGAAGAACGATCCGCTCGCGCTGCAGCGTCTCAAGGACGCCGCCGAACGCGCCAAGATCGAGCTTTCCACGCTGCAGCAAACCGATGTCAGCCTGCCTTACATCACTGCAGATGCTTCCGGACCCAAACATCTGACCATCAAACTGACGCGCGCCAAACTCGAAGCGCTGGTCGAAGACCTGGTAAAGAAGACCATCGAGCCCTGCCGCATCGCGATGACTGATGCCAAGCTCAAATCTTCGGACATCTCCGATGTCATCCTGGTCGGAGGTATGACGCGCATGCCGCGTGTGCAGGCGGCTGTAACCGAGTTCTTCGGCAAGGAACCGCGCAAGGACGTCAATCCCGATGAGGCCGTCGCGATTGGCGCTGCCATCCAGGGTGGCGTTCTGGCCGGCACAGTAAAGGACGTCTTGCTGCTCGATGTGACTCCGCTGTCGCTGGGGATCGAGACCATGGGCGGCGTATTCACCAAATTGATCGAGAAGAACACCACGATCCCGACCAAGGCCTCGCAGATATTCTCGACCGCCGAGGACAACCAGACTGCAGTGACCGTGCACGTTCTGCAGGGTGAGCGTGAGCAGGCGCGTTTCAACAAGTCCCTGGCGAAGTTCGATCTCGCCGGCATCGACTCCGCACCCCGTGGCATGCCGCAGGTCGAGGTCGCTTTCGACATTGACGCCAATGGCATTCTGCATGTGCAGGCCAAGGACAAGAAGACGGGCAAGGAGCAGCGCATCGAGATCAAGGCGGGTTCGGGTCTGTCGGAAGAAGAGATCAAACGCATGGTCAACGACGCCGAAGTCAACCGCGAGGAAGACAAGAAGTTCCATGAACTGGTCGGCGCGCGCAACAAGGCCGATCAGCTGGTGCACAGCGTTCGCGCAGCGCTCAAGGAGCACGGCGGCAAGATTGACGGCAGCATGATCGGACCGATTGAAGAAGCGATCAAGGAAGTCGAGTCGGCGATGAAGGGCGACGACAAGGTCCGGCTCGAGTCGAAGACGGCGGCGTTGGAGCAGGCAGCGCAGTCCCTGGCTGCCGCCGCCTCAGCAGGTTCTGCCGGCCCTGGGGCCGATACAGGTTCGGCACAGGCAGGCGCTGGTGCCGACAAGAACGAAGACGTGGTCGACGCCGAATTCACCGAAGTCAAGAAGGACTGATCGGGTGGGTGGCGCTGGCCCTGGATTGACCTTCGGGCGCCCGCCGCTAACATGATGCCCACTATAAGGGCCTCTTCGGAGGCCCTTGCTATTTTCCAGAGTTAATTCCATGAGCAAGCGGGACTACTACGAAGTGCTCGGCGTTGAGAAGAACGCCGGCGAAGAGGACATCAAGAAGTCCTATCGGCGCCTGGCGATGAAGTTTCACCCTGATCGCAACGAGGGTGACAAGACTGCCGAGGCCAAGTTCAAGGAGGCCAAGGAAGCCTACGAAGTGATCAGTGACGCACAGAAGCGGCGTCAGTACGATCAACACGGACACGCCGCGTTTCAAGGCGGTTCTGCTGGCGGTCGTGGCGGTGCAGGCTTTGCCGATGTCGGTGACATCTTCGGCGATATCTTCGGTGACATTTTCGGTGGCGGGCGGCGACAACAGCAGGCGCGTCGTGGTGCTGACCTGCGTTACGTCATGGAACTGGATCTGGAGGAAGCCGTTTTTGGCGTCGAGAAACAATTCGATGTCCCCAACATCCTGGCCTGCGAGGCCTGCGCCGGAACCGGTGCGGAAGACCATAAAGTAGAGACCTGCAGTACCTGCCGTGGCCGCGGTCGCGTCATCGGCACACGCGGTATTTTCCAGATTGAACAGGCGTGCCCGACCTGCGAGGGCACCGGCAAAAAGATCGAGAAACCGTGCAAAGAGTGTCGTGGTCACGGACGTGTCGAACGCCAAAAGACTTTATCGGTAAAGATTCCAGCGGGCGTCGACAATGGCGATCGTGTGCGTCTGTCCGGTGAAGGCCAGGCAGGGCCAAACGGCACGCCGCCGGGGGACCTCTACGTCGAGGTCAATGTGCGCGAGCACAAGATTTTCCAGCGTGATGGCAATGATTTGTTTTGCGAAGTGCCGATTCGCTTCTCGCAAGCTGCACTCGGTGGCGAGGTAATTATTCCCACGCTCGAAGGTGAGGCGATCATCAAAGTGCCAGCCGAGACCCAGACCGGCAAGTTGTTCCGCTTGCGGCACAAAGGCGTGAAGCCGGTACGCGGCGGTGCGCAGGGCGATTTGATGTGCCGTGTGGTGGTCGAGACGCCAGTGCGCCTGACCAAGCGTCAGCGTCAGTTGCTGGAAGAATTCGAGGAGACTTTCAAAGATGGCAAGGATCATTCGCCGCGCCAAAGCAGTTGGCTGGACGGTGTGAAAGCGTTTTGGGATCGGATGTAGGCAGCGCACAACGTGGAATCCTTTACAGCTCTATGCACAACCGCTAAGTTTCGGGCCATGTCCAACCCATCCGTCCCGACCGTGAATCTGCAATGCGCCGCGCGCCAGGCATCTGGCATGACGTCGCGTGCGCGCCGAAGCTGCCCGGTATAGCGGCGGGCGAGCGTCCTGGTTCCTCTGAACTGAATTCGACGAAAGCCCGGCCCCAGCGCCGGGTTTTTCTTTTTTGTCTTGCTTCGATCTTCTCTTCTTTTCGCACTCGTGAGCGACCATGATCAGACATTTTCTCAACACCAATGACCTGACTCGCCTTGAGCTTGACGGGCTGTTGCAACGAGCCGCAGCGTTCAAGACCCAACGTCTGGGTCGACAGATGGCCGGTCGCGCCATCGCGCTGGTGTTCTTCAATCCTTCCATGCGCACGCGTAGCTCGTTTGAGATCGGCGCCTGGCAGCTGGGAGGGCACGCGGTCGTATTGCAGCCTGGCAAGGATGCCTGGGGCATCGAATTTGAACCCGGCAAAGTGATGGATGGCGATCCTGAGGAGCACGTCAGTGAAGTAGCCCGCGTGCTGTCTCGTTATTGCGACCTGATCGCGGTGCGCGCGTTTCCCAAGTTCATCGACTGGAACATCGATCGGGAGGACCGCGTGCTCAAAGCCTTCGCTCAACACGCCACGGTACCGGTGATTAATCTGGAAACGATCACCCATCCCTGCCAGGAATTGGCCCATGTGCAGATGCTGCAGGAACAACTCGGCGATTTGCGCAGCAAGAAGTATGTGCTTACCTGGACCTATCATCCCAAACCGTTGAACACCGCCGTAGCAAATTCAGCATTGCTGATTGCGACCCGAATGGGGTTGGATGTCACCCTGCTGTGCCCGAATGCGGATTACACGCTGGACCAACGCTACATGCAGCTTGGCGCAGCCAATGCCAGCGAAAGTGGTGGCAGTCTGCAGGTCTCGCATGACATCGAATCGGCCTATCGTGGCGCCGATGTGGTCTACGCCAAGAGTTGGGGTGCGTTGCCGTTTTTTGGTCGCTGGGAAGGTGAACGCGAAGTGCGTGAGCAATCCAAACACTTCATCGTGGACGAGGCCAAGATGGCGCTGACCCACAATGCCGTATTCAGTCATTGCCTGCCACTGCGGCGGAATATCAAAGCCACCGACGCGGTGATGGACTCGCCCCGCTGCAAAGTCATCGACGAGGCTGAAAATCGCCTGCATGTGCAGAAGGCAGTGATGAGCTGGTTGCTGGAAGTCAACGCATAGATTTGCCGCGGTCAAACACGCTATACGATTATTGAATTTATCGTCAAGGTAGGAAGATCATCATGTCCAAAGATATCGTTCTGGCGTTCTCGGGTGGCCTGGATACCAGTTTCTGCGTCCCCTGGCTGAAAGAAAAAGGCTATGCGGTGCATACAGTATTCGCCGACACCGGCGGCGTTGATGCCGACGAGCGCGCGTACATCGAACAGCGCGCTGTCGAGCTCGGCGCTGCCAGTCATCGCACAGTCGATATCGCGCAACCCATATGGGACGAGTTCGTGGTGCCGTTGTTGTTTGCCGGCGAGTGGTACCAAGGTCAGTACCCGTTGCTGGTTTCCGACCGCTATCTGATTGTCAAAGCTTCTTTGGCGCGTTGCCAGGAACTGGGTACACGCGTGTTTGCGCATGGCTGCACGGGTATGGGCAATGATCAGGTGCGTTTTGACTTGACGGTGAAGGCGCTCGGCGACTATGAAATCATTGCGCCGATTCGCGAGATCCAGAAGGAAGTGGGCGAGGTACGCGCCTGGGAACGCAAATATCTGGAAGACCGCGGATTTGCCATGCGCGACAAGGTCAAGGCCTATACGATCAATGAAAACGTGCTCGGCGTAACGCTTTCCGGTGGCGAAGTGGATCGATTCGAAGTTCCCGGCGAAGGCGCTCGCGGCTGGTGCAAGCCGCGTGCCCAGTGGCCCGAAAAAGCGCTGCGCGTACGCGTCGGTTTTGAGCGCGGCGTGCCGGTGCAGATCGACGGTGTTCGTTGCACCGGCCCACAAATTCTGCAGGATCTCAATCAGCGCTTTGCCGAATACGGCGTGGGTCGCTCGATGTATACCGGTGACACCACCATCGGATTGAAAGGGCGCATTGTGTTCGAGGCGCCGGGCTTGACCGCATTGGCGCATGCGCACCGGGCATTGGAGGAAGCCGTGCTGAGCAAGGCGCAGAACCGCTTCAAGCCGGAAGTGGGGCGCAAATGGGTGGAGCTGGCTTATGAAGGTTTTTTCCATGATCCGCTCAAGGCCGACATCGACGCATTTCTGGCCAGCACGCAGGCGCGCGTTACCGGTGAAGTCGAGATCGAGACGCAGGGCGGTTCGGTTTATGCGGTGGCGCTGCGTTCGCCGTATATCCTGAGTTCGAGCAAGGCGACTTATGCGCAGACCGCGGACTGGGGCGTCGCCGAAGCGGAAGGATTTATTCGGCTGTATGGCATGTCCAGTAGCTTATGGTCGGAAGTTGGGCGTGCCGCCGCGACAGAGCAAGGAACCTAATCACCATGATCGAGCTTGTATTGCAGCATCTGGAAGCACTGGTCGGATTCGACACGCGCAATCCGCCACGGGCAATTGGCAGCGACGGAATCTTCGACTACATCCAAGCGCAATTGCCGGGCTTTGCCTTCGACCTGCAAGATCATGGGGCGGGGGCGGTCAGTCTGCTGGCCAAACGCGGCGCGGCCAAGACGGTATTCAATGTGCATCTGGATACCGTCCCATCGAGCGAGCAATGGAGCGAAGAGCCACTGCGCCTGAGGGTATTGGATGATCGCGCGATCGGGCTGGGTGCTTGCGACATCAAGGGCGCGGCGGCTGCCCTGCTGGCCGCAGCATCGGCCAGTACCGGGGCTGCTGCCTTCCTGTTCACGTCGGACGAGGAAGCCAATGATGCGCGTTGCATCGGGGCGTTTCTGAAGTCTGACCATGGCTTCGAAAACGCCATCATTGCCGAGCCGACCAATGCCGAGGCAGTGCTGGCGCATCGCGGCATTGCCTCCGCGCGCCTGCTGTTCCGTGGTCGCGTCGGCCATGCCAGCGGGGCCAACGCTGCCAACGATTCCGCCGTGCACTGCGCAGTGCGCTGGGGCAGTGCTGCGCTCAAACTGGTCGATGGCTACGCCAAGCAAAAATTTGGTGGGCTAACCGGACTGCGCTTCAACATCGGTCGCATCGAGGGTGGTATCAAGGCCAACATGATCGCGCCCAGTGCCGAAATACGATTCGGCTTCCGACCACTGCCATCGCAGTCGTTCGAGGCATTGCACGCGGCGCTGCAGGCATGCGCCGATATGGCTGCGGTCGAGTCTTACGCTGAAACATTCCGCGGCCCGCCATTGCCCGCGGGTGACACCGCCAGCGCGGAAGAGCGCCGCTTGATTGCACGCGATTTCGCTGATTCGATGGGCCTGCCGATTGGCAATGCGGTGGACTTCTGGACCGAAGCTTCGTTGTTCTCGCAGGCAGGGATCAACGCCATTGTCTATGGGCCAGGAGACATCGCCCAAGCGCACAGCGCGGATGAATGGGTCTCGCTGCAGCAACTGGAGCAGGCTGCAAACAATTACAAGAGGATGCTGGATCATGGAAGCGCCTGATCGGCTGCGGCCGGTAATCGTCCGCTTGCTGTCAAATCTCGGCAGTGCCAAGGAAATTCAGCAGTATCTGCGGCGCTTCTCGCAGCTCGACGCCGAGCGCTTTGCGGTGGTGAAGGTCGGCGGTGCGATTTTGCGCGATGAACTCGACGATCTGGCCTCAGCGCTGAGCTTCCTGCAGCAAGTCGGGCTGTCACCGATCGTGTTGCATGGCGCCGGGCCGCAGTTGAACGACGAGCTGGCCCGTCAGCAAATCGATACGCCCATCGTCAACGGCCTGCGGGTGACATCCAAAGAAGCATTGGCGGTTGTGCGCAGGGTGTTCCATGCCGAGAACCTCAAACTGGTCGAAGCGCTGCATGCAGTCGGGGCGCGTGCCAGCTCGGTGGTGGGCGGCGTGTTCGAGGCGGATTTTCTCAATCGGCGCAAGTACGGGTTGGTCGGCAAGGTAACCGACGTCAGTCTGCAGTCGATTCAGGCCAGCCTGAAAGCCGGGTCGATTCCGGTCATCGCGAGCCTCGGCGAAACCCGCGGCGGGCAAATTCTCAACATCAATGCGGACATGGCGGCGAATGAGCTGATTCGCATGCTCAAGCCCTACAAGATCATTTTCCTGACCGGCACCGGCGGGCTGCTTGACGGTGACGGCGAGCTGATCTCATCGATCAACCTGAGCACGGATCTGGAAGCCCTGCGCGCCGCGCCCTGGCTGCACTCCGGCATGCGCCTGAAGATCGAGCAGATTGCGGACCTGCTGAAGAAATTGCCCGGATCGTCTTCAGTGTCGATGACGCGGCCGGCTGAACTGGCCACTGAGCTTTTCACACACCGCGGCTCTGGCACGCTGATCCGCAAGGGTGAAGCGATCCGCCGCTATTCGCGTTGGTCACAAATCGATTCAGGACGGATGAAATTGCTGATTGAGTCCGGATTTGGTCGCAAGCTGACCACGGATTACTTTCACAAGACCAAGCTGTATCGTGCTTACGTCAGTGCCAACTTTCGCGCGGCGTTGATCCTCACTATGGAAAACGGTGTGCCGCATCTCGACAAGTTTGCCGTCGCTGAGGACGCACAGGGTGAAGGGCTGGGGCGCGCCGCTTGGCTGCGCATGAAGGCTGACACGCCGAAGCTGTTCTGGCGCTCGCGTCCGGACAACCCGGTAAACGAGTTCTACGCCGAGGAATGCGACGGCTGCGTCAAGGGCGAGCGTTGGACCGTGTTCTGGTATGGCCTGGATTCGTTTGCGCAGATACAGAAGTGCGTCGAGCTGTGCCGCGTTCGACCCGCGACGTTGAAAGGCTGAGCGTGAACGCCTCACTGCATTCGCAGCCATGGATGCTGCCGGTCACTCTGGCGGGACGATATGCGCGTCTTGAGCCCCTGGCGATCGAGCACGTAGGGCCGTTGCAGCAGGCAGTGGAAGACGGCGAATTGTGGAAGCTCTGGTTTACCTTTGTCCCCAGACCTGAAGCAATGCCTGATTATGTTGCGCAAGCTTTGCGCGCGCGGGAAGCGGGATCGGCCATGCCCTTCGTGGTTAAAGATGCCTTGGGCGAAGTCGTCGGCAGCACGCGTTTTGGCCATATCGATGCCGACAATCGGCGCGTGGAGATTGGCTGGACCTGGTACGCGGCGCGCGCCCAGCGCACTGCACTGAACACTGAGTGCAAACAGTTGCTGTTGACCCATGCTTTCGAGCAGCTCAATGCCAGTGCCGTCGAGTTTCGCACCAGCTGGATGAATCAGCGTTCGCGCGCGGCGATTGCGCGACTTGGCGCCAAACAGGATGGTGTGCTGCGCAATCACATGCGTTTGGCTGAGGGCGGCTACCGCGACACCGTGGTGTTTTCGATCATCGAATCCGAGTGGCCGGCAGTGAAACGGCACCTGCGATTCTTGCTGGAGGAAAGGGAGGCGCGCTCATGAGCAAGCGTATCGGGATCATCGGCGCGCGCGGCCATGTTGGCAGCGAGCTGATTCACTTGATCATGACGCACCCGTTGCTGGAATTGGCGTTCGTTTCTTCGCGCGAGCGCGCCGGTCAGCCTTTGCGCGACCACGAGCCGAATTACCACGGTGATCTCTCCTACGTGGCTTTGGGCCCGCAACAGGCCGCTGAGCAGGGCGTTGATGCCTTGGTGTTGGCGCTGCCAAACGGCATGGCCGAGCCGTATGTCGAAGCGCTGGAAGCAAAGACGCTCGACACCGTTGTGATTGATCTGTCCGCCGACTACCGGTTCAACGACGACTGGTACTACGGGCTGCCGGAACTGACGCGCGGTGCAGCGCCTGGGAAGCTGCGCATCAGCAACCCCGGCTGTTACGCGACCGCAATGCAGTTGGCACTGGCACCCGTGCTCGATCTTCTGGCCGGGCCGGCACAGTGCTTTGGCGTCTCCGGATACAGCGGCGCTGGAACCACGCCGTCGGACAAGAACAATCCGGAAAAACTGCGCGACAACCTGCTCCCCTACGCCCTGACCGGACACCTGCATGAGCGCGAAGTGTCGCGCCATCTCGCGCATCCGGTCGAGTTCATGCCGCATGTGGCCGCATATTTCCGCGGCATCACCATGACGGTAAATATGCATTTTTCCGATGTGCAGCAATGGGATGCGTTGTGGGCCAGATATCGGGCGCGCTATGCAGGCGAAAAATTGTTGCGCTTGAGTGAGAATGCACCCTGGGTGCAGACGGTGGCCGGTCGCCATCACGCCGAGCTTGGCGGACTGACACTTGCTGCTGACGGGTTGCGTGCGGTGATCGTGTGCGTGCTGGATAATCTGCTCAAGGGCGCCGCGACTCAGGCAATGCAGAACTTGAATCTTGCTTTGGGATTACCGGAGTTCGAGAGCGTGGCGGTTGCAGGCATGATGGGCGAGGAGGCAGTGTGATGAGTGAGCCGATCTGGAAGAAGAACGATAGCGTGGTCGACGAGCGTCTGATGCGCTTCCTCGCTGGCGAAGATGTCATTCTGGATCGCGAGTTGTTCGTGTTCGACATCGAAGCGAGCCAGGTGCATGCACGCGGGTTGGCGCGCATCGGTATCCTGACTGGCGCCGATGCCGAGATCACCGTGCACTCGTTGGCCGAGTTGCGCGATGAATTTCTGGCTGGTCGTTTCTTACTCGGACCGCCCTTCGAGGATAGCCACTCGGCGATCGAGAGCTGGCTCACCGAACGCCATGGCGACCTCGGACGGCGCATACATACCGGACGCAGCCGCAATGATCAGGTTCTGGTCGCGATGCGGCTGTATTTGCGCGATCGTCTCAATCGACTGGCGCGGCAAACGCATGCACTTGCCGCCCAGTGCCTGCGCCGGGCCACTGCCGAGCCGGCGTTACCCATGCCCGGATATACCCATCTGCAGCGCGCAGTCGTGTCGTCCACAGCGATGTGGTGGGCGGGCTGGGCCGAGACGTTTGCCGATAGTGCCGCGCTGGCATTGCGCACTCGCGACTGGGTCAATGCCAATCCGCTGGGCACGGCGGCGGGGTACGGCGTCAATCTGGCTTTGGACCGCGACTACACCACAGTGGCTTTGAAGTTTGATCGAATGCAGATCAGTCCGATCGCGGCGCAGTTGTCGCGCGGCAAATATGAGTGGCAGGCTTTGGCCGCGCTGGTGCAGTCGTTGAATGACGTGCGTCGGGTGTCTTGGGACATCAGCCTGTTCACCAGCGCCGAGTACGGGTTCGTCAGCTTGCCTGCCCAATTCACTACGGGTTCGTCGTTGATGCCCAACAAACGCAACCCGGATGTCGTCGAATTGTTGCGCGCAGCGCCTGCGGTGGCGATGGGGGCGATGACAGAAGTTGCCTCGCTGGCGGCCCTGCCTTCTGGTTATCACCGCGATCAGCAAGCCGGAAAGGCTCCCCTATTGAGGGCGTTCGCGCATGGTCTGGATAGTCTGGGCGTGTGCGAATCATTGCTCGCAGTGGTCCAATGGAATGCAGACGCGATGCGCGCCGCGATCGACCCCGGCATGTACGCGACCGACGTAGCAATTGATCTCGCGCGCAGCGGCGTACCGTTTCGCGAGGCCTATGGTCGCGCTGCTGACCCCACCACCTGGCAGGGTGAACACTCGCCAGAATCGAGTTTGTCCGCACGCGTGTCGGCAGGTGGAGCGGCCAATCTTTGTCTCGACGGGTTGCGTGTGCGTCTGGCGACGATGGCTTCGGCGTTCTGATCGCCAGCGGCGGTTGGAGTTACTCGGGTAGTGCCCGCGGCCGTTCTTCGGGCAAGGGAATAAATTCCCGGTTGTCCAAGTCGGGCAGCTTCATGCGACCTGCGCGCCAATCGGCCTTGGCCTGATCGATCCGTTCCTTCGACGAAGAAACGAAATTCCAGTCGACAAAGCGCGGACCCACGGAGTCACCGCCGAGCAGCATGATGATCGCTGGCGACAGTGCCTCAAACAACTGCGGCTGTCCGGGCGCAAAGATCAGCATCTGTCCTTGGTGATAGCGTTGCCCGCACACTTCAACCTCGCCGCGCACCACATAAGCTGCGCGTTCCGGGTATTCGGCCGGTAGCTGTGCCTTTGCGCCGGCATCGAGCCGCCAATGCACGTAAAACATCGGCGAGTGGGTTTTCACTTGCGCTTTGGCGCCGAACGCCTCGCCCGCAATCAGTCGAGCCCACATCCCGCCACTTGAGTAGGTCGGCAGATCCGCTGCATCGTGGTGTGCAAATGCTGGGTCGGTTTCCTCATCCTCGGTCGGAAGCGCTACCCAAGCCTGGATGCCGTGCATCGGGCCGCCGTGAATGCGCGCGTGCTCGAAACGTTCCGAATGGGTGATGCCGCGTCCAGCGGTCATCCAGTTCACCTCGCCGGGACGAATTGCCTGCTCCGAGCCGACGCTGTCGCGATGCATCATCTCCCCCTCGAACAGGTAGGTGACGGTGGACAGGCCGATGTGCGGATGAGCGCGCACATCCACCTCGCGCGGTACGCCGGGTGCAAAGTCTATCGGTCCGATATGGTCAAAGAATACAAAGGGTCCAACCATTCGCTGCTGCACGTGCGGCAGAACACGCCCCACCTCAAAACCGCCCAGGCTTTTGCGGCGTTGTGTAATGACGTGCTCGATCATGGCGGCGGTCGCGTTGGGATGGTGCAAGCATGATCGCGCGTGAGGTGTCGCCGATCAACTTCACAGGCCGCGCATGTAAGGCCCGAAAGCAAAAGGCCCGCACGTCCTTTTGCGACTGTTGTGAGGATTCTAACTGCCGTCCGGTTGCGATCATCGATCCCGGCGTGGACACAGCGTGAGCGCAAAGTCCAAAAGTGCCAACCACGACGGTTGTGACGGTGCGGCGTTTCCACACATACTGCAGAGCGAAAACCACTGCACTGGCAACAGTGTTGGAGATTGCCATGTCGTGTCGGCGTTGTTTGCTGTTCGCGCTGTTCCTGGTCGGGGTGTCGGCTGTTACCGGTGCAGCAGTCGAAGTCACCGCCGCGAACCGGGTCGATTCGCCGCACGCTGTCACTGGAACGCCCAGCCCGGTGTTGTTCGCCGATGGTTTCGAGCCTATCGGCATACCTGCACCGACCAACGCTGTGGTGCTGTATAGCCGCGGCGGTACGCTGAGCAACCGGCCGGTATCGATCGGCCGCGTGTTCCGGCAAGGTGAGATCTCGAGCTTCGCCAAGGCCAGTGTTCCCGGCATCACGCAGTGTGATGTGAAGGGCCGTTGGCCCGACGGTTCGCTGAAGTTTGCCATTATCAGTTTTATTGTGCCGAGCTTGCCGGTCAGCGGCGTGAGCGTCAGTTTCAGCAATCAGCTTTCTGGTAACAACACAGGATTTCTGGATAACACGGCGCTGACCTCCACGGCGCTGCTCGACCAGTACGATTTCGATGGTCGCATCCAGCTGGCCGGCGGCGTCAACGCCACGGCTAGCGCCCGCGACATGCTAATTCAGGGCCGCTACCGATATTGGTTGCAAGGACCGATTGTCACCGCCGTAGTGATCGAAGATCGAAACCCTGCGCTGCCCTACGATACTGGTGTAGGCCACATGCTCCATCCGCTGCATCCGATCTTCGAGGCGTGGTTTTATCCGTCCAACGAAACGGTAGATCTGGGTTACACGTTGGAGAATACCTGGGCCAGCAGCACAGCCGCGCTGAGCATGCGGGATATCTCCTATACGCTGACACTGACCCAGGGCATTGCGGCAATACCCGTCACCGATCCGTACGATTCGTATCCTCTCACGCACAATCACATCGCCCGCACACGCTGGCACAAGCGTTTTTGGGTGGGAGGAAATCCAGGCGATATCACCGTCGACCACGGTCTGGCCTATCTCGCTTTCACACGTGCTTTGCCTAATTTCGATGTGTCATTCACGCCACCTGCGATCCCGTCGTCGGAATGGGAATCACGCGACAAGACGTTGGACGGAGGCGCTGGCGGTATCGGCAGTTTCGGTTGGGACATCGACGCCGGCGGCGGTAGCAACTGGATCGGCTTGATCCCACGCTGGGCGGCGACGGCGCTCTACGGCGGCGATGCTCGACTCTGGGATATGACGTACAAGAACGCCGATCTCGCCGGCTACATGGTCTATCACTTCCGCGAACGCGATCAGAGTGCCGGTACCGGCAACGCGTTTGACGCCAGAGACGGCGCGGTGTCGGGGGTCGTCGATACCTTTGCCCGTGTCGTCTCGGTTAACGCGCGCAAGGGTATGCAGTTCTGGGGATTCAATCAGTGCGCGCAGGGCGAGAACCGGATCGCTGTGACTGGCTCGTTAGGCGCTGGAAACTGGAACCTGCGTTATGGCAACTGGTTCGACAATAGCCATATGCCGGATATCGGCTACGTGCCCTACCTCACCAGCGGCCGTCACTACTACCTCGAAGAACTCCAGATGGAAGCGGCCTACACGCTTGGGTTCGTCACTTTTTGCTCGAACACGTTGGATAGCGCCTACTACGGCAATTATTCGACGCGCGGCGATGGCTGGGCATTCCGCACGCTGGCTTACGCGGCCTTTCTTTCGACGGATGCGTCGGCCGAGAAGGCGTATTTCGAAGACAAGATTGGCACCAACATCGCGTTCTGGGAAGGACAGCGTGGCGTGCCATTATCGGACGCGTCCCGATCGATTCATTGGACGGCGGGTCAGAACCAGAAGATCTACGTCAATCAAGTGATCGAGTCACCACGGATGGGACCGCCGGCATTGCATCTCTGGGCATTCTCCGGCGGGGTGCCGAGTGCCGGCGATCTGCCGGTACGCACGGATGCCGGTGTCCAGCGCATCACGTCACCGTGGATGGAAAACTTCGTCATCATGGGTCTGGGTGTCGCGCGAGACTTCGGATACGAAAGCGACGCTCTCCTGCGCTTCATCGCGCAGAACCGATTCAACCAGTTGTTGAACGTTTCGACATCGCCGTTCCTAATCGAGGCCTATCGGCAGGCGGCCGTCACCTCGGCCAATGGATGGGTAGCGCACTGGTCGGATGTCAACGGCCTTCATCACCTGCCGTCCAGCTGGGTCAGCGCCGGCTACGATTTGCAAGCTCGTGCCGCACTGAGCTTCCTCTATCCGTACACCTGTGCCGCCACGCCGACAACCGGAGCTCAGGCGTTTTCCGGACAACAGGCGTGGAACGCCTATAGCGGTAACGACTGGAGCCCCCGCGGCATCGCGCCGGCGAACAAGGTCTGGGTGCCGCCTGCCGCCGGCACGGGTTCGCCGCTGTGGGCACTGTTGCCGCGGCAAGATCTGCCTAGCGATGTCGGGGCTGGGCACGTATCAAATTCAGCGGATGCTGGGGATGGCAACGGGAGGGTACAGTGAACAGGATCGCGTGGCTGCTGTTGTTGGTCGCGTCGACGGCAAGCGGCTTTGATTTTGGCAGCATGCAGGCTAACCGCTGGTACCACGTGACGCCTGCCTACCAGTTTGGTGCGCACGGCGGCCCCGGTAGCGGCTACGAGAATCGGCACTGGTCCAATCTTCGTTACAACAGCGATAAAGAGACGCTGATTTTCTACGGCGGCTTCCGCTCTCCTGTCGTGGGCAACTCGTGCATCTATGCCAACGCTCTTTACGAATACTTCCCGGCAACCGACGAAGTGCGCCTCGAGTCGCTCGCCAACTGGTTCTGCAATACTGGAAATGGCGGATCTACCTCACCGCAGAGTTTTTATCCAATCGTCGGCCTTCCGGACACACCGAAGCCGCGCCACACCTACAGCCAGTTTGTCTATGCCGCTTCGAGCGTGTATCTGATGCACGGTTCTATGGGCAGCGACCAGCACCTGCATGATTTCTGGCGCTATTCGTATTTGAGCAGCAGCTGGAGCAAGCTCGGCGACAATAGCGATGCCGGTTTGCCCGACGTTCCACCAACCGGCGTCAATGCTAGTTGGGCCAACATCTACGACAACAATCTGCTCTACCACCCGCCGAGCAATTCGCTTTACTTTTTCCATGGCATGACGCTGTACAGCAACCCGCGCGCCATTCACGCCTACAGTCTGGGCACACCTGGCTGGACGATGTTGACTGGCGTTACCAACATGCCATTAAACTTCGGCGGGCATGGGGCGTACGATTCCATCCGCGACCGTTTCGTGTTCTTCGGCTCGGCATATTCTGGCGGATCGAGCCAGCTCTATCTCTATGACGCAACGTCTCGGATCTGGACCACGATGTCCAATCCTGGTGCTGTACCGTGGCCGGACGGACGCGATAACGCCGGCCTGCAGTACAACAGCAGCGAGGACGTCTACATGCTGATGGGCGCTGATGGGCGCCGCGACCTGTGGATATATCAGCCGGTCCTTGGCGTCTGGACCGACTTGACACCGTCGCCGCTGCCGACTGAGTGGCCGCCCAATGGCAACGAGGACAGCGCCTACAATCTCGCCTTTCACGCATCATTGAACGTGCTGGTCCGCTATGACGAGCGCGATGGGAGCATGTGGCTGTACCGCTACGTCAGTGGTTCCGCTCCCGCTATGTTTGCCAACGGATTTGAAGGTGCTGCCGGAGGTGGCAGCGAAACGAGCACAGATTGACGTTCGCTTTAACGAAGAAGATAGCTGTTAGTCACGGTCTCAACTTTGGTACGTCTATCCCGATGCAGAAACAATCGGTCTTTCTTTGACTGCCTGGATAGCTTCTGCGAATGAAAACAGGGGTCAATGACCCAATTTTCGAGGGTGAAGAATAAATCACTGGCCCCTGTTTCGCATTCGTCGCCGACGACGGACGACCAATTACCAACCCCACCGCGGTCAGTCTCCACGTTGTTGTTCCAGTCGGGCGCAGACGTTGGCGTGGCTGGTCTGCTCGTTGTCATTCCGCGCAAGTTCGTCTGGATCAAATGGCATGGGAACGGGAAGTCACGCTGACCCCGTGATTGCCAACGGTTTCGAATAGCAAACGCGCGCCCGCGCGATCGAATACCGGAGCGCGGGCGCGGATGGCGCGGTGCGGCGCGGCTGGTGTACGCTCAGCGACTGCCCGGAACCAATGATCGCTGATGACCGGATCGACGCCCCCTCTCCCGCCCGCCGCCGTCGGCGCTGGCGGCAACGTCGACGCCATGTTCACCGAGGTGTATTCGCGCCTCAAGATCATGGCCCGGCGCCGGCTCCGCGTCGGGGGGAGCCATACCCTGGATACCACCGCGCTCGTGCACGAGTTGTACATGCGCATCGGCGACAACCCGTCATTGCAGTTCGCCGAGCCGTCGCAGTTCCTCGCTTACGCCGCCCGCGCCGTCCGGCATTTGCTCAGCGACCGCGCGCGGGCCCGCCTGCGCCACCGTGCCGGCGGGGCCTGGGTGGGCGTGACGCTGAATTCCGACGAAGTGCGCCTGTCGTTCGACAGCGCCGAAGAGGCACTCGCGATGGAGGCAGCGCTGGGTCGGCTCGAGCGCGTCGATGCACGTGCCGCGCGCGTGGTGGAGCTGCGCTATTTTGCCGGGCTGTCGCTGGAACAGACGGCGCAGGCACTGGGCGTGGTGCGGCGCACCGTGGATCGCGACTGGGAATTTGCGCGTGCCTTCCTGCACGCCGAACTGGAGTAATCGTCGCATGGCGCAGTTTCGACGCTTGCGGCGTTCTCATCCACCATGAGCCACGAGCCGCCAACCGATCCCCCTAACGCCTCTGCAGGCAGCCTGTCGGAGGACGGCGCCGTGCTGCGCGCCTTGTTCGAACAGGCAGTGGCGCAACCCGAGGGTGAGCGGGACACCTGGGTGCATGCGCTGTCCGTCGACGAATCTCTGCGTGCAGCATTGCTGCGCCTGCTGCGCGCGTTCGCCAAACAGCATGGACCCCTCGATATGCCGGCGCTGGCACGAGCCGCCAGGATCGGCGACGAACCCGAACCCGCTGCACCGGAAGGATTGATCGGCGAACGCGTCGGCGCGTTTCGCCTGACCGCGTTGCTGGGCCAGGGCGGCATGGCCACGGTATTCCTGGGCGAACGCGAAGGTGCCGACTTCCACCACCAGGTTGCGGTCAAGCTGCTGCGCAGGGGTTTGTACTCGGAGGTGGAGCAAAGACTGTTCCGGCGCGAGCGCCAGGCGCTGGCCAGTCTTTCGCATCCCAATGTCGCGCACCTCATCGACGGCGGCATCACGGCCAGCGGCATTCCCTATCTCGCGATCGAGTTTGTCGACGGCGTCCGCATCACCGACCATGTCGCAGATCATCAGCTCGACGTGCCTGCGCGGCTGCGCCTGTTCGTCATCGTGTGCCGTGCGGTAGACGCTGCGCATCGCCAGCTGATCGTCCATCGCGACATCAAGCCGTCGAACATCCTGGTCACCGGCGAGGGCGTGGTGAAGCTGCTGGATTTCGGCATCGCGAAGCTGCTCGACGAAGGCGACGAACAGGCGACCCGCACCGGCCTGGTGCCGCTGACGCCGGGGTACGCCGCACCCGAGCAGTACGCCGGCGGGCGCATCTCCACCGCAACCGATGTGTACGCACTCGGCGTGCTGCTGCACGAACTGCTGCTCGGCGAGCGGCCGCACTCCGTCGACCCGGTGCCGCGGCCTTCTTCCCGCGTCGCCGAACTGACGACCGACCTGTGGCAGCTGCCGGCGCCGCGCGCGGCCTTGCGTGCCGCGCTCAGGGGCGATCTCGACAACATCCTGGCCAAGGCGCTGGCGACCGAACCGGAACGACGCTATGCAGCCGCTGCCGGGCTGGCCGACGACATCGAACGCCACCTCGAGGCGCAACCGGTCAGTGCGCACCCGC
This sequence comes from Lysobacterales bacterium, assembly GCA_031389245.1. GTDB lineage: Bacteria > Pseudomonadota > Gammaproteobacteria > Xanthomonadales > Ahniellaceae > 0-14-3-00-62-12. The sequence continues at coordinate 17,390 of JANMSL010000220.1, forward strand.
CGTCGCACTGGTACCGCGCACGCAAGTTCGTGCAGCGTCATCGCGGCGGCGTGGCGCTGACCGCCCTGCTCGTACTCGCCGTCTTCGCCAGCCTCGGCGTCGCTGTTTGGCAGGCCACCGTGGCGCGCCAGTCGGCAGCGCTGGCGCGTGACGAAGCGGTGCGGGCCGGAGCCGTGCGCGATTTCCTGATCTCCGTGTTCCGCGGCGCGCAACCCGACCTTCCGAGCGAACGCAGGCCCAGCATCGAACAACTCGTCGACGACGCGGCGGAACAGGCGCTCGCGGATACCGCGATGAGCGAACCGGTGCGCGCCGATCTCCTGGTCGCGCTGGCGACAGTTACTCAGAGCCTCGGCAGCTACGACCGCTCGCTTGCGCTGCTCGACCGGGCGACGGCCAGCGTTGATCGCCTGTACCCGGACACCGCCCCGCAGTGGCTGCGCCCACGCCTGGTGCGCGCCGCGACCCTGAATAACCAGACGCGCTACGCCGAAACGATCAATCTGCTCGATCCGCTGCGGCCATTGCTCGCCAAACGCGACGACATGATCGGCGTCGAGGGACTGCAATTGCTCGCCGATGCGCTGAACGGCGCCAATCGCTTCGACGATGCGCAGGCGCTTTACGACGTGGCA
>JANMSL010000227.1:0-5409 GCA_031389245.1 Lysobacterales bacterium
TTTCTCTGCTCATTGCCGTCACCGTAATGCCGGCCGCTGCGGGTGGCTGGCTTCGCGCAAAACAATTTGGCGGGCCGGCCTCCGACCGCTGGCGCAGGGCCACCGGCTGGATCATGCGCAGCACAGCCACGCGCAGACAGCAAACGCTCTGGGTGGTAGGCCTGATCCTTGGACCGATGCTGCTGGTGGCAGTGATGACACCCAAGCTTGATTACCTGCCACCGGTCAAGCGTGCTGCGATCGATTCGTGGTTCACGCTGCCGCCGGGGATGAGTCCGGAGCAGGTGGACAAAGAGATTTTTTCAGTGGTGCGCGAACGCATGGCACCTTACATGTCCGGCGCGAAACAGCCGCAGCTGCGCAACTGGTACATCCAGGCCTGGCCAGGGGGCGGCACGCTCGGCGCACGTGTCGTCGACGAGAATCGCATTGGCGAACTGGAGCGTATTGTCCGCGACGAGATCGTGGTTGGCCTGCCTGACACCAGCGCGTTCACCACCGAGGGTGAATTGTTTGGCGGCTTCGGCGGTTCGGCGCGTGCGATCTTCATCCATCTGCAATCCGGCGACAGCGAGCGTCTGAACAGCGCCGCTGCGCAGGGCAGTGATCTGTTACGCAGCGCCTTTCCGGGCGCCAACATACAGACCTTTCCGACCGCCGATGCGCTCACCGCCGAACTACGCGTGCAGCCCGATGACCGCCGTCTGGCCGAAGCCGGCTGGACGCGGAGCGATCTTGGCACGGTGGTGCGCACACTCGGTGACGGCACCTGGCTTGGCGAGTATTTCGACGGCGACCAGCGCATGGACATCATCCTGCGCGGCAAGGGCTGGAGCGACCCAGGTCAACTCGCATCGATTCCGCTGGTGACCGGCAATGGCGGCGTGCTGCCGCTGGGTGAGATGGCAAGTATCGATACCGTGATGACTGCACCGCAGGTACGTCGTGTCGATCGTCGACGCACGGTGACGTTGACGCTAGATCCGCCACCAACGCTGTCGTTGGAAGACGCGCTCGCCGTGGTCAATGATCAGGTACTGCCGCTGCTGCGCCGTGAACTGCCCGCGGACGCGAGTGTCCAGGTCGGCGGCAGTGCCAATCAGCTCGATCAGATCGTCGGGACCATGACGAAAAACTTTGCGCTCGCTTTGCTGGTGCTGTTTCTGCTGATGGCAGCGATGTTCAAGTCATTGAAGGACTCCGCTCTGGTGATTGCAACGATGCCACTGGCGGTGTTCGGGGGTGTGCTTGGCCTGCGCGCGCTTGGGCTGTTCACCTTCCAGTCGCTGGATCTGCTGTCGATGATCGGCTTCGTGATGCTGCTTGGCATGGTGGTCAATAATGCCATTCTGCTGGTGACCCAAACACGCGATGCCGAACGCGAGGGTATGGACATCGACGCCGCAGTGGAGCAGGCGCTGACGCAGCGGCTGCGTCCGATTTTCATTGGTGCACTGACTGGCGTCGTCGGCGCATTGCCGATGGCGATCAATCCGGGTCCAGGCGCGGTGATCTACCGCGGCCTGGCAGCAGTCACCGTCGGCGGCGTCGGAATTTCGCTCATATTTACTGCGCTACTTATCCCGGCTGCGCTGCGCTGGCAGGGCCAGCGTCGTGCTGCGCAATCAGTCGTCAATGCAAAGGTCACTCCCGACAGTCCGCTGCAGGCTGTCGCTTGATTCAACCTGGATCAGTCCCCGCACAATTTCGCAAGGAACACGCCATGCGCGCCACCCGTAAACAAATTCTCGCCGCGATCGCAATCACCATCAGCGCCGGCGTCGTGTTCGTCGTCCACCGCTCCGGCTCTGCCAACGCGCAACCGGTCGCGGTTGTCGAGCCGCCTCCGGCAGTAGTGGAAGTGGCCGCGGCAACCGCTACCGCTATCGTTCCCCTGCAATGGGTACCGGGCAGCGTCGGCAGCCGCCACGATGCACGCATCGCCAGCGGCGAAAGCGGACTGGTGGTTTCCGTGTCTGAAGTAGGCGCAAAGGTGCAACGCGGTGCAGTACTTGCGCGGGTTGACGACTTGGCGCTGCGCCTGGCGGTACAACAGGCCAATGCCAATCTGCAGCGCGCCGAGTCACGCCGCACCTACGCCGAGCGCCAGGCTGAGCGAATGGAGTCGATCACGCAGCGCTCCAGCGTCGCCGAAGCACAACTCGACCAGATCCGCACCGATCGCGACGAGCGTCGACAGGAGTCGGTGCAGGCGCGGGCGGCACTGGCAGAGGCGGAGCGTCGCTGGCGTGATACCAGTGTTCGCGCTCCGTTCAACGGCACCGTCGCGGAACGCTTTGTCGAAGTCGGCGAGCACCTCAGCGCTGGGGCGCCGGTGGTGCGCTTGGTGGATACGGTCAATCTTGAAGTCCGAGCGCGCGCGCCTGTCGCCATGGCTTCGGTGCTCAGCGCTGGGATCCCGGTGCAGATTCGCGAGAAGCAAACGATGCACGTTGCGAAACTCCGCGCGGTAGTGCCCGTGGGAGACACCCAGTCGCGCCAACTTGAAGTACGCATCGCGCTGCCGACATCAACCTGGACCGTGGGCAGCGCCGTCGAAGTCGGCCTGCCCAGCGATGCGGCACGCGCAGGAATCACCGTGCCGCGCGATGCGCTGGTGCTACGCAACGATGGCACCTATGTGTTTCGTGTGAATGCCGAAGGCAAGAGCGAGCGTCTCAGCGTTCAGCCGGGTCAGTCGCAAGGGGATCTGATCGAGGTGTTGGGTGAGCTGGTCGCGGGCGATATACTGGTGACGCGTGGCGCGGAACGACTGGAAGCGGGCCGGCGCGTGACCATCCGTGCGCGTCCTGGTTGAACGAACGGGCCCGCGTACCCCAAGAGCGCCAGTCATAACCGGTTTATGCGCGCCGGGATGCTTCGCTGCAGGGCTGACCTGTTTTCGTTCTGACCCGGTAGTGAACGCCTTGTTTGGCGCTCAACGCGTCAGAACTGGTCGAGTCGCGTCACAACGCGATTGCGCCCGGCGCGCTTTGCTTCATAGAGCAATACGTCCGCGCGCTTCATCAGTTCTGCCACCGAGGTATCGGCCTCGGCATGCATCACGATGCCGCCAACACTGACCGACAACGTGCCCCAGGGTGCGTGCGGATGGGCGATGGCAAGACCTTGCACATTGCGGCGTAGCGATTCCAGCCGATCGTTCAATCCGGAGCCATCGGGCAGCAGCAGCGCAAATTCATCGCCACCACAGCGTGCCGCCAGTTCATGCGCGTCGTTGCCATATTGCGCGATCACTGCAGCAATCTCGCGCAGCGCCAAATCACCTGCGGGATGTCCGAACAGGTCGTTGTATTGCTTGAAGAAGTCCACGTCGATAAAGGCCAGACTGAACGATCGACCGGAACGCGCCGATACATCGCGCATGCGCGTCAGTGCTTCGTCGAAACAGTGGCGGTTGGCGATGCCGGTGAGCGCATCGCGGCCCAGCTGACGCCGCATTTGCTGACGTTGCGCGATCAAATTGAGATGATTGAGCAGGCGCACACGCACGATCGCCGGCCGGATCGGCTTGGACACATAGTCGATAGCGCCCTGTAACAACCCCTTCTCTTCCTCTTTTTCGTCAACGCGCCCGGTGATAAAGATAACTGCGGTATCGGCAGTGCGAACGTCGGCGCGTAATCGCTGCAGCACCTCGTAACCATTCATTCCGGGCATCATCACATCGAGCAGAATCAGGTCGATATGTGGCTCACGCGCGGCGATTTCGAGCGCTTCGAGTCCGTTGCTGGCTTCCAGAACGCGGCATTGCCCGCGCAAAAGCTCCAGCATCAATAGGCGGTTATCGCTGTCGTCGTCAACGACCAGCACGGTTTGATGAAGGCTCGCGATCCGATCTACATAGTCCGATCGCGCGCGCCACCGCGTTGCAGCAGTGCTGGGTATCGGCCTGTCCGGGGCCAAATCTGATGCCTTAGACCCCTGCGACAGAGCGAACGGCGTTTTGGCGACAGCATGTAGGGAAGCGGACATTTTTGAACTCCTGCAATTCACTTGAACCAGCCCAACTGGTGAAACGAGACCGCACCAATATCGGCGTTTGCCATTCCGGTGTACTAAAGCTCCGAAGTGCGCAAGTCGCTACAGGGGCTTAACGCATATTGCGTGCCATGTATCCAGACCCAGAGTTCCGTGACCAGTAAAGCAACCGCCGCCTTCAACTGATTGCAGGCGCGATTCAGCTAGGTGCAATCGGGATTGATGGTGACCGACCTGGCGAGTGATGCAAACCCGACCGCTCAGATCGCCAATGTGCCCAACCTTGTCCAGTTTGGACGGCGCGCGGTGGAAAACACCAAAACTACTGTGAACCGCTTCACATCACGTTGACATACTTCTAACCCTACCGAGACTGCATACTGTCGGATAGCTGCCGAAAGGGCGCGCTGACTTACCAGAATCGCGTTTGTATAAAACCGGAACGGCCCGCATCGCGGGCCGTTCTCGTTGACGACACCTAAGCCTGCGCATGACTTACTCGTAGCTGAGCTCCGAGCTGCGCCCCCAGAACACGCGATACGAAAAAACCGTGTAACCGATGATTGCTGGCAGCGTCACCAGCACTCCGATCAGCATGAAGCGCAGCGAGGCGGGCGCGGCAGCAGCCTCCCACAGGGTAATTCGGTCAATCACCAGATACGGAAACAAACTGTAGGCGAGTCCGGCAAAGGCCAGTACGAACATGCCAATGGCTGCCGCAAACGGACGCCAGTCGCTGGCCACATCGCCGCGAAGTATTCGACGCAACCGACTTTCGCTGTACGCGAACACCACGGCGGTGAACACCGGGACGGGCAGCAGATAGAACAGATTGGGTAGCGCAAACCATTTTTCGAAGATGCGCGGGCTCATGTATGGAGTCGCCAGCGATACGGCAGCAATGCCGATGCCAGTCAGCCACAGACTTCGCCACGCCCAGTGCGCAGCCTTTTGAACAAGTGCGCCTTCGCACTTGATGATGATCCAGGTCGCGCCAAGCAATGCGTAACCGGCGGCGAGCCCTGCGGCTATCAACAGCGAGAATAGAACGCCAGGCAGGTCGTAGCGAAAACCGATAATGTAGTTGCCGAGCATGAACCCCTGGGCGAGTGCGGCCAGCGACGAGCCGGCGAAGAAAGCCATGTTCCACAGATTTTTGTGATCGGCGTGCGCCTTGACGCGAAAATCAAACGCCACCCCACGCAGGATCAGTCCAATCAGCATTGCGGTCACCGGCAAATACAACGCGGTCAGGATCGCGCCGTGCGCCACCGGAAATGCGACCAGCAGCAGACCGACGCCCAGCACCAACCAGGTTTCATTGGCATCCCAGAACGGGCCGATCGAGGCGATCATGCGGTCCTTCTCGGCTTCATCGGCCAGCGGCAGCAAGATGCCCACGCCGAG
>JANMSL010000241.1:0-4990 GCA_031389245.1 Lysobacterales bacterium
TCGAAACCGTTGGCGAACAGGAAATCGGAGATGCGAACATCGGCGACATCAGCACTGGCCTGTTGCCGTCGCCAAGGTCCGACCGTAGGCAACAATGGCGCAGTGATGCCCGCTGCGGTAACCGTGTACGGCGCAAACAGCGCGCGTGCGCGCCAATGGTGCAGGCTGTCAGGCGCCAGCCCAGTCAGCTGAGCACCCACAGCGGTGCCGACGACGCCGATATCGGTCCACGCCGCGGACAGCACCCGCGTGCATTGCGCGGTGCCGAATGCCTGCGCTGCAGGACAGGTTTCAACCTCGACGCGCGCGCGTTCGCGGCCGCGCGCACTGCTGACATCCATCGCCACGTAGTAGCCATCGACTGACCGGGAAAGTCCCCAGGCGCTGACGGGTACCAGGTAACCGTTGAATTGATCAGCGGCCACGACTCGCCCGCTGCTATTGCCCAGATACAACTGTGCGGTGCCATCGTCGACGACGCTGTCGTCCATCGATGGCGCACCGACAATGACGTCGGCAAAGCCATCACCATTGGTATCTCCCATCGCAGCGCTGAATCCCGAGCGCGTGGCGTTTTGATCCGGTTCGATTTGCGCGTCGACGACCGCATTCATGCTGGAGCCGCCGAAATATACGAACGCAGCGCCCTCGTCGGTCTGTCCGTTATCGAATTGATGCGCGCCGACCACCACGTCAGCAAACCCATCGCCGTTGATATCGCCACCACCGGCAACACTGCTACCCAGGCCGGCAGCGGCCTGATTGAGCTCGAACTGGACGTCGGCTGCAGTGTTGAACGCGCCTGAGCCGCCGAGAAAGAGGAAGGCCGCACCTTCAGTCGCCTGTCCGCCAGTCCACTCGAACGCGCCGACAATCACGTCCGAGAATCCGTCACCATTGACATCCCCGGCGCCGGAAACACTGCTGCCGAGGCGCGCAGAAGCAATCGAAGTCAGGGTAGCGTCGGCGACGCTGTTGAAAACGCTGCCGGCGCCACCGAAGTAGATTTGGGCAACTCCGGAGTTTTGTCCCGCGTTGGCGTCGAATCCGATGCCGCCGATGATCACGTCGGCGAAGCCATCACCGTTGACGTCACCAGCGGCCGCGATACTGGTGCCCAGATACGCAGCGTTCTGGTTGATTTCGAGCTGACCACGCATCGTGGCAGCAAAGCTGTCGCCACCAAAATAGATGAAACCCGCACCCTCGTCGGTGTGTCCGCTGTCGAAATACAATGCGCCGATTGCGACATCGTTGAAGCCATCGCCGTTGACATCTCCGACCACGGCGACGCTTGACCCCATTTGCGCGTCCACTTGATTGGACTCGACTTGTGCGTCAACGGTGGTGTCGAAAGCACCACTGCCTCCGTAGTAGACAAACCCGGCGCCTTCATTGGATTGGCCGCCGTCCCATTGCGAGGCGCCAACGATCACATCGTCGAAACCGTCGCCGTTGATGTCGCCGGCGGCGACACTGCTGCCGAAGCGCGCGTCGATCTGACCCTGAGCCAATTGCAGTTGCGCATCGGCAACGGTATTGAAGGTGCCGTTGCTGCCAAAGTAGATGAACACTCGGCCCGCGTTGGTCAATCCGATGCCCTGATCGAAGCCGAATGCGCCTACCACCAGGTCGGAGAAGCCGTCGCCGTTGACATCGCCAGTCGCTACGCTGTGTCCGGCCTGGCCGCTGCCCTGTGCCGACGATGTCGTGGCATCGGCCACGGTGTCCAGCCCACGCGCGCCGCCGAAATAGACGAAGCCTGCGCCTTCCTCGGCGACGCCGCCGTTGAAGCTTGGCGCACCGACCAGCACATCGCTGAAGCCGTCGCGATTGAGATCTCCGCCGCTGACACTGAAGCCCATCCGACTGAGCGCCTGGGCGGAACTCAGCTGAGCATCGAAGCTGGTATTGAACGCCCCCGGACCGCCGAGGTAGAGAAATGCCGCGCCTTCATCGGCGAGCGTGCCATCGAACGAGTCTGCACCAACCAGGACGTCGGCGTAACCGTCGCCGTTGACGTCTCCTGCAGCACCGACACTGCGGCCCATGGCCGCGCCGATCTGATTGGATTCGATCACCGCATCCACCGTGCTGTTCATGCTCGCGCCGGCACCGCCGAGGTACAAGTACGCGCCGCCCTCACCTGCCTGTCCGTTGTTGTGGGCAATCGCCCCCAACAAGACATCGGCATAGCCGTCGCCGTTGACATCGCCGACGATGGAAGCGCTGTTGCCCAACTGCGCACCGACCAGGTCCGACTGCAAGGTTCCGTCGGCAACGCTGTTGAAAGCGGCACCACCAAAATAGACAAAGGCGTGTCCCTCATCGGCTTGGCCGCCGTCGTAGAGCAGGGCGCCAACCACAATGTCGGCGAAGCCATCGCCGTTGATGTCGCCGCCGCCTGCAACACTGCTGGCAAACGCAGCGTTGATTTGACTCGTAGCTGGCTGGGCATCGGCGGCAGTGTCGAAACTGCTGCCAGCGCCGCCGAAGTACACAAACGCGCTGCCTTCGTTACCATTGGCCGAAAAATCCCAGGCCGCGGCGCCGACAATCACATCTGCGTAGCCATCGCCGTTGACATCGCCAGCACCGGCAACACTGCCACCCATAAAGGCGTTGGCCTGATTATTTTCCAGAACGCCATCTGCGACTGTGTTGAAGCTGGCACCGGCAGCGCCAAAGAAAACGAACGCTGCGCCTTCATTGACCTGGCCATTGTTGTATTGAGCTGCGCCCACGATCAGGTCGGCAAAACCATCGCCGTTGAGGTCACCGGCGGCGGCTACGCTTCCACCCATGCGCGCATCGATGGTGCTCACAGTGAGCTGTCCATCGGCTACGGCGTTGAATGCGCCAGCACTGCCGAAGTAGATGAACACCGCACCGGAATTGGTGGCACCACCGTCGAAGCCATAGGCCCCGACCGCAACATCGCCAAAGCCATCGCCATTGAGATCGCCAGCATACGCAACACTGTGCCCAGACTGGCCGCTGCTCTGATTGGATTCGAGCTGGGCATCGGCCACGCCGGTGATCAGCGGGTCAATCGTGATCGGATAGCGCGCGCCGCGATCGGCAATGCGCAATTCGATGTGCTTGCCCTCGATCGCCATGTTCGATGCCAGCACCCTGCCATCGGCGTCCCATGCCATCAGCTTGCGATAGTGCAACTGCTGCTCACCGCGTCGCAGCACGATCCCGGCGTCGTCGACGCCCAGATCGGCATCGCCAGCGGCAATTCGCAGGCGCAGATCGCCCTCGCCACCTGGGCGATCGAGTACCTTGAAGCCTTGCTCCAACCCGTCAGCGCGATTTTCAAACCACTCGGTAATACCCAAACGCCGAATTTCAACGCGTCCCAACTCGTGCAGCAGAGTGCCGGCAGCGGCGTGCTGCAGTTGCGCTCCGCGTCCCCAGGCACTGAGCCTGAGCTCGGCCAACCCCTTGCTGTCAATGTGCCGATCTACCAGTCGAATGCCGGTTTGGTCGAAATAGGTACGGAAGCCTTGTTCGCGGTTAGGCGCCTGCAGACCTCGCTCGGTGTTGCGCGCGTGATATTCGCGCGCCGCAATATCTCGTTCGACCGATCCTGTCCAGCGGGAGTCGACGTCGACCACTGGCGGTCCAGCGCTGGCGGAGGCGCCGGTGGACGAGGCAAGCAAAAGCAGGCACCAGGCCATCGCGTGATTCATCGTGTTTCCCCTTGGTTGCAGCATTGAGCAAAAGCAGTCTCGGCGCAGCGCTGCTCACTGAGCCGTTGTGCCGGGGTCTACGATTCGGATCGAACGCATAGACTCGGCAGCGAGTTTGGGCGAGCGTGCAATCGGCGGCATCCCCATTTCGCGGGATGCGGGACCATACGGGTCGGGGCAATGGTTCTGCCTTCGGGCAAACGTGCTTTCGTGCGCTGCTAGCGGGATAATGCGCGATGACTGACATCGTGCTGTCCACGCTCAACGCCCGTTACGCCCATGCCGCACTCGGGCTGCGCTACCTGCGCGCCAATCTCGGCGAGCTGCACGCGTCCTCGTGCATACGCGAATTTGTCATTGGGCAGAAGACCGAGGAAATCGTCGAAAAAATACTGGCCGAGCAACCGCGCGTGTTGGGCCTTGGCGTGTACATCTGGAATGTCGAGGAATCGACGCGGCTGGTGGCACAGCTGAAAGTGGTGGCGCCGGAATTGATCATTGTGTTGGGCGGTCCCGAGGTCAGCTACGAATCGCGTGAGCAGCGCATCTGCGGACTGGCTGACTATGTGATCAGCGGCTGGGGCGATGTCAGTTTCGCTGCCCTCTGCCAGCAGTTGCTGGTAGGCGAACGGCCCGAACACAAGGTGATCGCAGGCATCCAGGCCGATCTGAAAGACTTGCTGCTGCCTTACGCGGAGTACACCGATGAGGATGTGCAGAAACGTTATCTCTACGTCGAAGCGTCACGCGGGTGTCCGTTCAAGTGCGAATTCTGTCTGTCGGCATTGGACAAGACCGCTTGGGCATTTGAATTGCAACCGTTTCTGGCAGAGCTGGAATCGCTTCATGCTCGCGGTGCGCGGCGATTCAAGTTTGTGGACCGCACCTTCAATCTGAAGATCGACATCTCGATCGCCATACTCGGGTTCTTCCTGGACAAGATCGGCGCTGCGCCAGACGACCCCTGCTTCGTGCATTTCGAATTGATCCCGGACCATTTGCCGGAGAAACTGAAAGCGATGATCGCGCGTTTTCCTGCCGGCACCCTGCAATTCGAGATCGGCATCCAGACCTTTGATCCGGTGGTGCAGGCGCGCATTTCTCGGCGGCAAAAAAACGAAGTGGCCGAGGCCAATATCACCTGGCTGCGTCAGCATAGCCAGGCGCATCTGCACGTTGACTTGATCGCAGGCCTGCCTGGCGAGGATATGGCGAGTTTCGCCGAAGGCTTCAATCGATTGGTGCGGCTGGCGCCGCATGAGATCCAGTTCGGGATTCTCAAGCGCCTGCGC
>JANMSL010000243.1:0-14692 GCA_031389245.1 Lysobacterales bacterium
GCTGGCCATCCGTCAGGCGATCGCGGCCAAGGTCAATATCACCTACAAGATTCTCAACAACGATGCGGTGGCGATGACCGGCGGCCAGCCGGTCGACGGTACCCTCACCGTGCCTGATATCGCGCATCAGGTGCGCAGTGAAGGCGTCAAGCACATCATCGTGATGAGCGATGAAATCGAGAAATGGTCGCGCCCCGAAGTGTTTCCCGAAGGCGTGGAATTCATCGATCGTGATGAGCTGGATGCTGTGCAAAAGCGCATGCGCGAGATGCCCGGCGTGTCGGTGCTGATTTTCGATCAGACCTGCGCCGCGGAAAAGCGCCGTCGCCGCAAACGCGGCAAGATGCCCGATCCCGCCAAGCGTGCGTTTATCAATGCGGCCGTCTGCGAGGGTTGCGGCGATTGCGGCGTGAAGTCCAATTGCGTCGCGATCCTGCCGCTGGAAACCGAGTTCGGCCGCAAGCGCGAAATCGATCAGAGCAATTGCAACAAAGACTTCAGCTGCGTCAAGGGTTTCTGCCCGAGCTTCGTCACCATTCATGGCGGTGGCTTGAAGAAGAAAAAAGGGTCCGGCGCTGAGGTCGATTTCTCGCTGCTGCCGATGCCGGTGGCGCATACCAATCTCGATCAGCCCTGGAACATTCTGGTGACAGGCATCGGTGGCACCGGTGTAGTGACGATCGGTGCACTGATCGGCATGGCCGCACACCTGGAAGGCAAGGGCACTTCGGTGCTCGACCAGACCGGTCTGGCGCAGAAGGGCGGCGCCGTGACCACGCATGTGCGCGTGGCGCGCGCACCGGAAGATATCCACGCGGTGCGCATCGCTGCCGGCGAAGCTGACCTCGTGCTTGGCTGCGACATGGTCGTGGTCAACGACTACTGGGCACTGTCCAAGATCCGCTCGGATCGCACCACCTGTGTACTCAACACGTATGAGGCGATGCCAGGCACGTTCACGCGCAATACCGACATGGTGTTTCCATCCGGCGCGATTGTCGAGGCGGTAAAACAAGGCTCCGGCGGGCGCGCGCCAGAACTCGTCGACGCAACCGATCTTTCGATCGCCCTGATCGGCGATTCAATCGCCACCAATACCTTCATGCTCGGCTACGCCTGGCAGAAGGGCATGGTGCCGGTGTCGCTGGAGGCGCTGATGCGCGCAGTCGAATTGAATGGCGCGGCCATCGAGATGAACAAGAAAGCCTTCAACTGGGGTCGCATGGCAGCGCATGACATGGCGGCGGTGAAGAAAGCTGCGGGCGCAAAAACAGCGCCGGCAATTACCGAGTTCGTGGCCGTTGGCACAGTGGGAGCGGCGTCAGCCGCGATTGGGCAAGGCGCCTCGACCATCGCGGCGCACGCCGCTCCCACAACGGCGCTTGCCACTGCGGCGGCGTTTGAGGGCTTCGGCGATCTCGCCAGCACGCTCGACGAGAGTATCGCGCTGCGCGAGAAATTCCTGACCGAATACCAGGACCGTGCGTACGCTGAAAGGTATCGGGCGCTGGTCGAAAAAGTACGCAGCGCCGAATCATTGAAGGCCCCGGGTATGAAGGGCCTCAGTGAAGCGGTCGCGCGCTATTTGTTCAAGCTGATGGCGATCAAGGATGAATTTGAAGTCGCGCGCCTGTACACCACGGGCGATTTCGAAAAACGCATCCGCGAAACTTTCGACGGTGACTACAAGATCAAATTCAATCTGGCGCCGCCGCTGTTCTCCAAGAAGGATGCCGAAGGCCATCTGCTCAAAGCCGAGTACGGCCCATGGATCTTCAAGGCGTTCAGACTGATGGCCTGGGCTCGTCGCTTTCGCGGCAGCTTCCTGGATGTGTTCAGCCGCACCGAAGAGCGTCGCATGGAGCGTCAGCTGGTCGTCGACTACACCGGATCGATCGACGAACTGATAGCCACCCTGGACCACGGCAACCACGCCCTCGCCGTCGAGATCGCCGAGATCCCCGAGCACATTCGCGGCTACGGACACGTCAAGGAAGCGCACCTGGTCAAGGCGCGCGCGAAATGGGCGCAGTTGTTGGCGGCGTGGCGGACTCCAGAGGCAGCGACTGCGCGAGCGGCTTGAACAGGAAAAACCCTTTCAGCTTGCGGAGTTAGATGTGCACCTGTAAGCTTGCTTTAAATTTAAAGAATATTTAAAACAGATGAAGAGTTTCCCGCCCGCACCGCGGCTGGATGGTTCTGATTGGGCCGATCCCGTTCACATCGGCCCGATTTTGCAGCTTGTTCCCAAGATCGGAGATACGCCGTATCTGCACTGGGAACAGTTGCGTCATCGGCCACCGCCGGAGGGCGTCAGCACACTGTTATGGTGGAAAGCGCTCAAGCTCAAACGACAAATGTCCTCGGCTTGGCACCCGCGGCTTTACGGCTATGGAACAAACGTGCTCCGAGTCAGTCGCAACGCGTCCATTGAGGCGCGATTGGCAAATCTGGATCGCCTCCTGGGTGGTGCAATTACGCACGACGGCGCCGCAATCAACGAAACCACCCGCGACCGCTACATATCCAGTTCGTTGATGGAAGAAGCCATTCATTCCAGTCTGCTGGAGGGCGCGGTCGCCACTCGCGAAGCTGCCAAAGAAATGTTGCGCGATGGGCGTGCGCCGGTTTCCATTGATGAGCGAATGATTGCCAACAATCACCGCGCAATCGAACGCCTGCGCGTGATGGCAAGTTCACCGCTGACCGTGGCAATGGTATTGGAACTGCACTCAATTCTGACCGACGGAACATTGGCCGACCGAGAAGACGGCGGTCGCATGCAAACTTCGAATGATGAGCGCATTGTGGTGTGGGACAAAAAACTCAATCGTGTCGTGCATCAACCGCCACCTGCCGAGGAGCTTCCTGAGCGGATGCGAAGATTGGTCGAGTTCGCCAACGCGGAGGACATCGAGGGCGAGAGCTACACGCATCCAGTAGTGCGTTCGATTCTGCTGCACTTCCAGCTCGCATTCGATCACCCGTTTGTCGATGGCAATGGCCGCTTGGCGCGCGCGCTCTTCTATTGGTCGATGCTGCGCAGGAACTACTGGATGATCGAGTTCATTTCGATCACGCGCTTCCTGTACCGAAATCGCAGCCCGTACATGCTGGCGTATCTTTACGTCGAGAGCGACGAGCAGGACGCTACCTACTTCGTGCTGCAGCAACTCGATACGATCGAGCAAGCGGTCAAGGAGCTGCACGTCTATATCGAACGCAAACGCGCAGAACAAGTTGAGATCCGCGGGCAGGTCAGTGCCCGAACTGATTTGAATGAGCGGCAATTGGCCATGCTGCACCACGCATTGCGCAAACGCGACGCGCTTTACACGCACGAATCGCACGCCGCTTCTCATCGCATCTCGATACCGACTTCGCGTAGCGATCTGCAGGACTTGGTGCGCCTGGGCTTTCTCAAGCAGGAGCGCCGGAGCAAGAAATTCATCTACCGTCCGGCAAAGAATATCGAGGCGCGGCTGAAGCGCTGAATCCACTTTGGTGACCGGCAGCACTGTCGCTGCGGCCCCGCAGGCGCTACTTTGCACGCTATGCGCCCTGCCCTGCTCGCCCTGCTGATCTGCGTTCCCGCGATTGCGTTCGCCAGTGGTGATCCGGTGCCGACCGTGATCGTGAACATCCACGCGCTGGGTGCTGATCGCGTCCAGGCGTTGAAGCAAGCGCCCGGGGTTGCCTGGTCGGCCGAATTTGGCAATGAGATGCTACTCGGCGTGACCCCCGAGTCGTTGGCGGGCTGGCTCAAGGACGGGCGCGCAAAGCCTGGCCCGCCCAAGCTGGCATTCGATGAAGTAGTGGTGCGCGATCATGTCTGCACGCTGCACGATCATGAACCGGCGATAGCCGCGGTCGGTGGTTTTGAGATCGTGCGCAAGTCGCCGGAGTTGGCTCAGGCGACGCGCGGCGCGGCGATCACCGGCGAGCCGTTGCCGAGCAATGGATTGGTCGCGCGCGAAGTGCGCAATCAGCGCCGGGCCAAAGGTACGCTGCCGCCGGTCGCCAATGTGCAGAACCTGCTCGCGCGGGTTGATCCGAATCGTTGGTTCAACACCATGAGCGACCTGGCCGCATTCAATCGCAATACGTTCAATCCAGGGCTGATCGCAGCGCATGATTGGGTGCTGCAGCGTTTTGCCGATGCCGGGCTGCAAACGCAGAGTTTTGCTTTCAACATGTCGGTGACGGCCAGCACGTGTTCGCCGCCGCCAGCGGCGATTACTGCTTACAACCCGATCGGTATCAAGCGCGGCGAAACGCTGCCGGACGAGTGGATCGTTGTCGGCGCGCATTACGATTCGCGCAACGTCGGGCGCTGCGATGCGGTGAATCCACAACCGGGCGCCAACGACAATGCGTCTGGCTGCGCGGGTGTGATCGAGCTGGCACGGGCATTCGCCCAACAGCCGACAGCGCGTAGCATCCTGTTCATGTGTTTCTCCGGCGAGGAGCAGGGGCTGGAGGGCAGCCGTCGCTATGTGATATCGCTGCAGAACTCCGGCGAGATCACCCGCGTCAAGCACATGTTGAATCTCGACATGATCGGACATGCCATCGACGACACGCTGACTGCCAGGGTGGAAACCACCAGCGCGCAATCCCAGGCTGGGGTTCTGGCGATGTATACCGATGCCGCCCTCACCTATGCGCCGGAGCTGAACCTGGTCGCCATCGCCGCCACCCAGGCTTACTCGGACCATTGGTACTTCATCAACGCGCAGATACCGGCTGCGTTCACCTGGGAAAATGGCGCGAGCGGCATCTACCCGCAGTACCACACCGTGAGCGACCTGCCCGCCAACATGTTGCGTGCACGCCCGCTGGCGCACGGCATTCTGAAGATGGATGCAGCGGTGCTGGCCGACCTCGCGGTGTTGTTGCCACTGTTCGCGCATGGGTTCGAAGATTGATTGCAACGCTAATCGCTACGTTGACGCGGCCCGAGCAATCTGGCCATCAACGATTTCAGCGCCAGCGGTTTCAGTGGTTTGTGCAGCAGGTGACAGCCGGCGGCGGCGACGGCATGTCGCAGCGCTTCGCCGTGATCGGCGCTGATGATGATTGCCGGCACATCGCCGACGCGGTCACGCAGTCGCTCCAAGAGCATGAGCCCGGTGTCGCCGGCATCGAGGTGGTAATCCAGCAACAATAGATCCGGCGGTGTGCCATCGGCGAGAGTTTCCGCATCACGGGCATTGCGCGCGACCAGCACATCGCACTGCCAGCCTTCAAGCAGGGAGTGCATGCCACGCATCACCGCGTCGTCGTTGTCGACGACCAGAACGCGCACTCGATTGACCAGACGGGTCGGAATCGGAATCGGCGTCGGCGCGACCTGCAGCGGACTCGCCCGCGGCAGTTCGATCGAAAATACACTGCCGCGTTCGAGCTGCGAGCGCAGTCCCAGTCGATGCTCGAGCAGACGTGCAATGCGTTCGGCGATCGCCAGTCCCAATCCCAGCCCCTGGCCACCGTGATCGAGGCGACGAAATTCCTCGAAGATGACTTCGCGATGGGCCTCGGCGATGCCCGGCCCGGTGTCCCACACTTCAATGCGCAGGGCTGCGTCATTTTGTTCCTGGCCGGCGCCGCGCACGTTCGCCCCAACGCGCCGGCAGCCGATCAGGATGCGGCCGCTTTCGGTGTAGCGCACGGCATTGGCAAGGAAGTTCTGCAGCACGCGGCGCAGAAGTTGCGGGTCGCTGTATACCCAGGCACGGCAAGGCACGGCGTGCAACGCGATGCCGCGTTCGCGGGCCAGCACGGAAAACTCGCTGGTCAGGCTCGACAGCATTTCGCTGAGACAAAACGACTGCGGCTGCGGCGTCATGCCGCCACCGCCGAGTCGCGAAATGTCCAGCAGCCCAGCGAGCAGCCCTTCGGCTGAAGTCAGCGCGCCTTCAATGTTGCGCACCGCTTCTTCGTACTGCGCATGGCGCAGTTGTTCGGACAGGGCATGCGCGAACAGGTGCGCCGCATGTACTGGCTGCAGCAGATCGTGACTGACCGCAGCCAGAAATCGGCTCTTGGCAAGATTGGCGCGCTCGGCTTCGGCACGCGCCGTTTCCGATTCGCGCGTGCGCTCGTTGACCCGTTGCTCCAGCGTTTCGTTGGCGCGCTTGAGCGCGACCTCGGCACTGCGGAATGCGGTGACATCTGTGAAAGTGGCAACAAAGCCGCCGCCTGGCATTGGATTCCCGCGAATCTCGACCGCGCTCCCGTCCGGGAAAAGCCGCTCCGACACGTACGGGGTGCCTTGGCGCATGTGCAGTAATCGCCGCCGCACCAGCACTGCAACTTCGCCTGATCCAAGCAGGCCGCGCTCGGCGTTGAATTGCACCAGCGTCTGCACCGGCATCCCCACCTGCAACAAGGCATCCGGATAGTCGAAGAATGCGGCGTAGCGTTCGTTCCACGCCACCAGGCGCAGATCACTGTCGACCACGCTGATGCCCTGGCTCATGTTCTGCAACGCTGCTTCCAGCAGTTGTTGATTGAAACGGAGCGCCTGCGAAGCAGCGCCGACCAAGGTCGCCACCGTATCCAGTGGGGCGCTTTGGCCGCCGCGTGCGGCATCGACCAATAGTCGCGCACTCGCAGCGCCAACGACGGCCGCCAATTCGCGCTCGCAGCCGGCCACCAAAGAACTGGAAGCGAGTTGCGCGCGGTCCTGCCCGTCAAACAGCTGATCGAGCTGAGGGATGGACAAAAAGCGCCGCGCCAGATCGCGCAAGGCGCCGACGCTGATGCCATCGCCTGGCGTCACCAACTGCGGCCGCCAGGTGCGCGTCGCCACCAGCATGGTCAGCACATTGCTAAGCAGGCTGAGCAGCACACCGCGGGCCAGTGGATCGAGCGCATGCAGACCAAGAAATTCCTGCGGTGTCAGCCATCCGGGCACGCCCAACCGCGCCAGATCCGGTACTACGCCTGCCTGCTGCGCCACTGGCACCAACAGCAGCCACAACCAAGTCGCCGCACCTACCCACAAACCAGCCAGAACCGCGCGCGCACTGATCTTCGGCCAATACACCGCGGCGATCAAAGCGGGCGCCAACTGTGCCAAAGCCGAGAACGACAAGGCGCCAATATCGGCAAGCACATCGCTGGCGCCCATCGCGCGGCTGTAGCCATAGGCCAGGCCGATGACCAGCACGATGCCCATGCGGCGGTGTGCCAACACCACCGGGCGCAGGTCGGTGTCACCCGACTGCGTTGCCACGCGCAAAAAATACGGTGCGATCCAATGATTGGCGATCATGATCGACAGGGTGATCGCGGCAAGGATGACCATGCCGGTGGCTGCGCTCAGTCCGCCCAGAAAGGCAAACATCGCCAGCGCTGGCTGCTGCGCCGCCAGCGGCAACCCGAGCGTGTACAAATCCGAAGGAAACGTCTCGCCAAGTCGGGCGTGGCCGATCAATGCCAGCGGCAGAATCGGCACTGCCATCAACACCAGATACAGGGGAAACATCCAGCGCGCGGTGCGTAAATGCGCGGTGTCGCGCAGCTCCACGGTGCCAACATGGAACTGATGCGGTAGCGTGAACATGGCCAATGCACCCAGACCGATCAGCGCGAAGAAGCCGCCGTCCGGGCGTCCGATCAGTTGCGTGACCGGCAACGCGGGCATCGATACCTGCGGGGCGCCGATACCGCTGATCGCAAACCAACCCACTGCCAGCAAGGCCGCCAACTTGAACAGGGACTCGAACGCAATGGCGAGAATCAGACCGCGGTTGTGCTCAGTTGCCGAAGCGCGTCGCGTGCCGAACAACAAGGCAAACGCCATCATGGTCAGCGCGACCCAGAAAGCCGAATCCTGCCACGCCGGTGGCGCATTGACGCCCGCACCGGTGAGCAAGGCATAGCTCATCGCTACGGCTTTGAGCTGTAGCGCGACATACGGCACCATGCCAAAAACCGCAACTGCGGTAATGGTGGAAGCGAGGGCGCGACTCTTGCCCAGGCGCGCTGCAATCAGATCCGCCAATGAGGCGCTGTTTTCGCTGCGCGCCAACTCCGCGAGGCGCGACAGAAAGCGCGTGCCGAAGACAAACAGCAAGATGGTGCCGATGAAGGTCGGCGGCAACCAGGTTTGCCAGCGTGCGGCTTGGGTGACGGTGCCGTAGAACGTCCACGAAGTGCAGTACACCGCCAGTGACAAGGCGTAGATCAGCGGCCACTGCCGGGCCAGCCGATCGGCCCTGCGTTCGCCATAGACTGCAACGCCAAACAACACAGCAACCCAAAGCAGGCCGGCGAGCAAGACGGTGAGCGCGGAGATCATGGCGGCAGTGTAGGGTGTGTGTGCAGCGAGGGCCTAGGGAACATCTGAACAAGTTCGGAGCCTAGATAGCCCCCTGAGTCAGGGGGCGAAAAACCGCAGGTTTTGACCAGCTCCGCTGTTGAAAGCCAGGGTGTGGCAAACGATAAGCTGTACAGCGAAGACGAAGTGGCGACTTAATCAGACCTTCCCTCCATGGATGTAGGAAGTGCCGCCGGGCGCCGGGAGCGCCCGAGGCCGAACTCAATGAAAGACTCAAGGTGCATGCACACCGAGCTGATCGAGCACGCGACCCACCCACGCGATCTGCGTGCCCGTCTGTGTGTCGTAGTTGCTGCCGGTGTATCCCCACCAGTCCCAACACGCCTTGGGGTTCAACGGCATCAGGCTCGAGCGTGTCTGTGGATAGATCACCACTACGCCCGCCAAGTCTGCCCAACGGTTGTAGCCGGCATGTTCGACAAATTCCGTGCCGATGTTTTCAGCGGACTGCAGACAGCCATGGAATGCGAGGTGCAAACCGCATTCGGCCATTCGACAGCGTTGCGGAATGTAGACATAGCCGGTGTTGGACAGACGTGCGTCTGCGCCGTCATCCAGAAACGCATCCTGATCGAACGGGTGCACGACGCCATTGGCTTTGGGCTCGGGCTCGCCCGCAGTCTGCACAACATGGCGGAAAATCTCTCCGGCAGCGTCGAAGCGACAATTGCCAAGGTAGGGCGACTGCGTTTGCCCACACTCGCCTCCCAGTTGCGCGGTTGGAAACGTGTGCGCAACCCCGGCGCGGGTGACATTGTGCACCTGCGCCTTGTCCGACAATGCCTCGTAGAACGGAGCGATTGCTGCGCTGACCGCCGCCGCTACCGAAGTGTCGGCATCGCCATGAAAGATCCACACGCGGTCTTTGGCCAGTCCTTGCAACGGATCAATCGATTTTTCGCCGGAGCGTGTGATCGCGTTGCGCACCAGCGCTGGAATGTCCGGGCCGGATTCATCCGTCTGCGTGCACAGCTTCAATGCCCGATCCAATTGACCAGCAGCGCAGCCATAGGGCCCACCAGCGATCAGACCCGCACCGGCGATACGCGTCGACCACGCAATGTGCGCCTGGTGTGCCATATAGGCACCAGACGAAATCCCGGACAGCGTGACTCGGCTCGGATCAATCTTCAGCGCGGGCAACGGCGGCGCGGGCTCGCTACAAGCGGCCAGTGCGGCGAGCGCAGAAAAAGCGGCCAACCGGTATCGGCGTTGGCCGAACGCAGAGAATTTGATCAACATGAGTTTCATCAGCACCAACAGGTTTTTCGCCGCGACTCCGCGGCGGGCGGAGGTCGCGACGAAACCGCGAGCGCTAGTCGAACTGGTAGCCGACACTGAGCGAGAATGTGCGTGGCGCGCCGTAGAACCCGGTCAGGATGCCGAGCACCGGAATGTTGTAGCCAGTGGTTCTGTAGTCCTTGTCGAACAGGTTGCTGCCTTGCAGCGACACCGTCCACGGACTCTCCGGGCCGCGCCAGATCAGCCCCGCGTTGTACAGCGCGTAATCCTTCTGCGCGATCGCCTCGCTCAGATCGGTAGTCGGATAGACCTTGTCCTGATAACTCACACCGATGCGTGCCGACAAAGTGCCGTCGAAAGCATCGAAGTTGTACTGTGCCGACAGCGCACCGGACATGTCCGGCGCATTGGTGAACTTCTGCGCGTTGGCGACATTGACACCGCGTGTGATGAACTCGTCGTACTCGGCATCCAGAAATGCAAGATTACCCTGGATGCTCCAGTGTTCGGAGGGCAACCACTGGAACTCGGTTTCAACTCCGCTCACGGTCGCCTTGCCGGCATTGGTGAAGTCGCCGAAGAAGGCATCATCCTCGCCATCGCCGTTGGAATCGTAGGCACTGAACACCGACAGCTGGATGTCTTTGTAGTCGTTGTAGAACGCGGCCGCGTTGAGGAACAGCGTCTGTTCGAGCAGCCCGGCTTTCACGCCGACTTCGAAGCTGGTCACCGACTCGTCATCGAATGGATTTGCCGACTCGGGCACGGCGGCAACATTGGCGCGGATATTGAATCCGCCGCTCTTGAAGCCCCGGCTGACCAGGCCGTAGATCAAGGTACCGTTGTCGGTGGTGTAGTCGAGCGAAATCTTGGGCGAGACATTGCTGAAACTCACCTCGTCGCGGAAGTCAGTCGAAGTGAAGATCGGTGTAATGAAATTGGCATTGGCGTAGGACTGATTGAGGACATCGGCCTCTTTTGTTTCATCGGTGAAGCGCAGGCCCGCGGTCAGGCTGAGCTTGTCACTGAAGCTCCAGGTGCCTTCGCCATAGACCGCGATCGACTCGGTATAGACCACGCCATTGGTGGTACCGAACGCGAGATTGCGGAAGTTGTTGAACACCGTGCCGCCGGCTTCGCCATCGAACAGATACAGTCCAAACACGCCGTAAATATTTTCGCCCTGATAATTGAACTGGAATTCCTGCGACAGCTGCTCATCGGCGTAGAGCGCGCGCACGTCGACGATCTTGTTGGGCAGCGCATCGAAATCGATGTAGGTATCGGTATCGGACTCGCGAAAGGCAGTGACCGACTTGAACCACCAGCTTTCGTTGATCGTCCAATTTGCGGTCAGCGAAGCCCCATTCATCTGCGTGTCGTTGACATTGGGCATGCCGCTGAGGGTGTCGTAACGACTGTTCAACGGCGGTGTTCGTAGCGGATCGAATAGATTGAACGCGTTCAACCGCTGCGCACCGCGCACCCCTGACTGGTCGTCGAGCCAGTCGGCGGAGATCACGAAGTTGAAGTCGTCCGACGGAAAGAAGCCGAGCTGGCCGCGCGCCACCAGGATTTCCTTGTCGCTGATCTGCTGCTGCGAATAGCGGTTATCGCCGTAGCCATCGCGGCTCAGCGAGGCGGCGCTGAAGCGCGCAATCAGTCGCTCACTGCCCAGCGGCAGATTGACGCTGGCCTTCACATCCGCCTGGCTGTAGCTGCCGAAGGTGACCTGGGCACTGGCGCCAAAGTCGGGCGACAGCGGCTTGGTCAGGTATTTGATGGCGCCGCCGATGGTGTTTTTGCCATACAACGTACCCTGTGGTCCGCGGAGCACTTCGATACGATCGACGTCGATTACGTCCAGCAAAGCGCCTTGCGGACGCGCGATGTACACGTCGTCAATGTAGACACCGACTCCGGGATCGACGCCCCAAAGCGGATCGGACTGCCCCACGCCGCGCAGGTAGGCGGTCACGGTCGAGCTGGAACCGCGCGCCGCGTAGATGGTCAAGTTCGGTACCTGCGCGTCGAGATCAGAGAGGTCGCGCACATTGTTGTTTTGCAGCGCGATCTCGTTGAACGCGGTGACTGCGACCGGGACCTCCTGCAGCGTCTCTTCGCGTTTGCGCGCCGATACCGTGATCGCGCCCAACTGACTCGGTTCGCTTTGGGATTCCTGCTTTTCCTCTTCAACCGCATCCTGACCTTGGGCGAGCAGAGGCAGAGCCCCAACCAGCAACAGGGCGGTGCTGATCGCGAGCGTCAAGGGCAAACGGGCGTGGCGCATGATGGAAATCCTCAATGGTGAACGGGCGACAGTTGAGCCTGCAACGGGACTTTAACGTTCACGTCCGAGCGCAACACTTGTACCTTGGTCCAATCGGCGGTGCGGCGTGATACAGCACCAGCAGTTGCGTTCGCACCAGCAATCTGCGACCACACAAAGGCGTTGCTCCGACCCAATCCGAATCGGGCGTTACACCCAGCCGGTGAGATAGAACATGGCGATGACCACGAAC
Organism: Lysobacterales bacterium; assembly: GCA_031389245.1. Taxonomy (GTDB): domain Bacteria; phylum Pseudomonadota; class Gammaproteobacteria; order Xanthomonadales; family Ahniellaceae; genus 0-14-3-00-62-12. The sequence goes on from JANMSL010000243.1 coordinate 12,112, forward strand.
ACCGCCGCAGTCTTGATCAGGGTGATCGCGAAAATGTCTTTGTAGGCCTGTCGATGGGTCAGGCCGGTGACCGCCAACAGGGTGATCACTGCGCCATTGTGCGGCAACGTGTCCATGCCGCCAGATGCCATAGAGGCAACTCGATGCAGTACTTCCATCGGTATGGATGCTGCCTGCGCATTGGCGATAAAGGTTTCGGACATGGCCGCAAGTGCAATGCTCATGCCGCCCGATGCCGAACCCGTTATCCCTGCCAGCGCGGTCACCGTAATCGCCTCGTTGACCAGCGGATCGGGAATCGCCGACAACCCCTTGGCGACAACCAGAAAACCGGGCAGTGCAGCGATCACTGCACCGAATCCGTACTCGGAAGCCGTATTCATTGCCGCCAGCATGGCGCCGCCGATGGCGTTTTTGCTGGACTCGGCAAAGCTCGCAATGACTGGCTTCCAAGCCAACGCCAGCACCGATGCAATACCCACCAGCAGCGCACCTTCCACCGCCCAGATCGCCGCGACCTTGCTCACTTCCTGCACCACGGGCGCGACATTGCCCATCACCGTCGGTACAAACTCATGGCTGCTGCCGTAGAAACGCGGAATCAGTGTGGTCAGAATTTTGTTGGACACGCCGACCAGAAGCAGTGGCAACACCGCGAGCAAGGGATGCGTCAGTACGCCACCGGCGAACGTCGTCGGCTCATTCACCAGGTTCTCGCCGTAGCCCTCGCCCGCCCGCAACGCCGCACGTCGCCGCCATTCCAGATAGCTCAGACCGACAGCCAGTATGAAAATCGCACCGATCAAACCAAGCCACGGCGCCGCCCAGGCGTTGGTGCCAAAAAATGCCGTTGGGATGATGTTCTGGATCTGCGGCGTGCCGGGCAACGCGTCCATGGTGAAGGTGAAGGCGCCGAGCGCAATGGTGCCGGGGATCAGGCGCTTGGGTATCTGACTCTGGCGAAACATTTCCGCTGCAAACGGATATACCGCGAACACCACGACGAACAATGACACGCCGCCATAGGTGAGCAGTGCGCAGACCAGCACGATGGCCAGCATCGCGCGCTCGGCGCCAACGATGCGAATGGTTGCCGCGACAATCGACTTGGAAAACCCGGAGACCTCGATCAGCTTGCCGAACACCGCCCCAAGCAGAAACACCGGAAAATACAATTTCAGAAATCCGACCATCTTGTCCATGAACAAGCCGGTGAACATCGGCGCTACCAGCGATGGGTCGGTCAGCAGCACCGCACCCAATGCCGCGACCGGTGCGAACAGGATCACGCTGTAGCCGCGGTAGGCCACGATCATCAGGAAGCTGAGCGCGGCAAGAACAATCAACAGGGTCATTCGGATTTACTCGGAGGTCTCCGCCGAGAGTGTCCCGAACCTTTGCCCTGCTTGCACACCGTACCAAAGTACAGGTAGGTCCCGAACCGGAAGCGAGCGGAGTCGTCAGCGCCGCGTGTTTGTGGGAGCGGCGTGAGCCGCGAAGCTCTTGCAGATTGGGAACTTCGCGACCCACGTCGCTCCTACAAGGGCAACGGGTTGACGACTTACTGGCCCTGCGGCTGCATGAAACGGGTCGACTCAGTGCCATCGCGGAACATGAAATCGCGGAAAATCGCTCCGTCTACGCTTTCGGGATCTTCGCCATAGGCGCCCTGCTCGATCCAGTCGTAGATCAATTCGCGTTGGACAATCGTCAAAGGGTCGCCGGCGAGCGGCATTTGCGAGCCCCCGTCCGGTTGACTGCAGTTGACCTTGCCGAACAGCACACTGCCGAGCGGACTTCCTGCGGTAACGACGCCGCCGACAATTTTGTAAATCGCATCAATATTTTGGTCGCTTAGATCGAGCCCCGCGGCACCACTCGTGCCCGAATGGCAACTGGTGCATCGCCCAGTCGGGCTGATCAGCTCGTTGAACATCGGCTTGATGTCGAGCTGCCAGCTCACGTTGAAATTGATCGGCGTTCCGGACAAATCATCACAGCCGGTCGCTGCCCAGGTCGGCGACGCACCGAGCAGCAACGCCAGGCTGCAAGCGAAAGATCTGGTCAATGCAAAGTCCCGCACGCTTTTTCCCCCTCGATCAGCGTTCACCGGGCGAGCCCAAGCCTACCCGTCATGATGATCGGCACCTCATGGTGGGCCGAGGCCCACCCTATAACTTTCAATCAGCTGACGCCAGCCAGAAGTCCCGGAATCACCCGGTTGAAATTCGCGAACTGCGGGGTGAGGGCCGCGGAGGCAAATGGGCCGGTTGCGAAATTGTCGATGTTCGGGAAGATCAGCGGCAGATTGGTGTTGTCGACACCCATCCAGCGTGCCAGCGTTGCCGCATACTGATCGGCCGCCGTGGTCGGCAAGAACTGTCCTCGGCTGAAGCATTCGCCATTGACGTCGCCCTGCAGGTTCAACACCATGCGCGGATATCTGCCCACCACCTGACCACCGCTGACCGCGCCGCCCATGACGAACTGCACGCTGCCCCAGGCATGGTCGGTGCCGTTGCCATTGGAATTGATGGTGCGCGAGAAATCGCTCATGGTGAACAGCGTCACTTCGTTGGCA
>JANMSL010000254.1:0-9825 GCA_031389245.1 Lysobacterales bacterium
GAGCGCTCGAAGGTATCGAGTTCCTGTCGAGTCGCCCTCGTCCGAAAGACGCGGTGATCGATTCGAAGTAGTGCGCGCGATGCCGAGCGCCTCGCCCGCTGCACCTCGTTCACTGCCTCTTGCGTAGTGCCCCGCGCTCACCACGCGATCTTCTCGTCTGCCTTGGACGCCGGCGTATCACTCAGGCCCAGTGGTCGCAGGCAGAACCGATAAGCGTACGCGCGTGCAGGTAACCGGTAGCGTTCCAGTGGCGCAAATCCCCAACTATTGTCACCGCCCACACCCATTTGTCGATGGTCGATGTTCCAGGTGATGAAGTCCTGTGGCTGCAGATCTGCACCGTGTCGGCGCTGATCCAGATGCGCGTCGAGATCGGTATTGGCGAACGGCAGCACACTGGTGCTGATCGGGTCATCGGCTACCGCAATCAGTCCCCGACCGGCGTTATCGAGCAGCGCCATCCAGCGCACGTCGGTCTTGTTGCCGGTCTCCTGCGGACGCACATACGCAAAGTACTGGTCGCGCACCGCGCCGGAATAGCGCCCGATCGCTGCTGACGTGTTGCGGTCGGCATAACTTTCGTGCGGCCCACGTCCATACCATTGCACCGTGTCGAATCGTTGCGGCACGGTCATGGTCATGCCGAAGCGAAACAGCTCGGGCAGGCCTTGCGCGATCGGGTCCAGGCGCGCGCTGACGATGATGTCGCCGCTGCCCAGTACTGAATAGCGCAGTTGATAGCGCGCCTGTTGATCGCCCAGCATCCAGTGCACCGCGATTTCTACCCGCCCCGGTGTCGGTTGCGCTAAAGAAATTGATTCCAGGCGTCGACTCGCGACGAGTGTCCTCCACCGTGCGATGACGGTATCAAGTCCGGCGCCAATGTCATTGTCGGTGGGCCCGCGCCAAAAATTGGGCTCCAGCCCGCTGCGCAGCAACGTCAGACCGGCGAACTCGTATTGGCTGATCAGCCCAGTGGCACGATCGATACGCAGCGCAAGGTTGGCGCCGGTGACATCCACCATCCCGTCGCGATCGACAACGCGCAGCGCTGGCAGTGCCTCTGCGGCAGTTGATGGTTCTGCTGGCAGCTGCGGATGATTCGATGGCAAAGCGAACTGCTCCCAACCCAGCACGTGCCCCGGCGGCACCAACGGATAGCTATCCGCGCGCGTCAATGCGCTGACCTTGAGAAAATATTCGTGCTCGCTACGCAACTCGATGTTCGGCAATTGCAGTGCCAGATCGCTGCTCGCACCAGGTGCTGCATTCACAGCAGCGGCTGGTCCCGAAGCAACCACCACCCCGTCTTGGGTAATCTCCCAGCGAAAGTCAAAGCGACCGGTATCGAGGAAATCGTGTCGATTGCGCACCCGCACGACGCTCGTAGTGTGGTCGTAATTCTCGAACTGGATGGCGGCATAGACCTTCTGCAATTCCCAAGCCTGCGGATTGAAGCTTCGATCGGCGCGCAAGATGCCATCGGCTACGTCGATGCCATCGTTGTCATCGGGACCATAGTCGCCGCCGTAGGCCCAGTACCTGCGGCCATCTGCGCGCTGCTCAGCAAACGTCTGATCGACAAAGTCCCAGACAAAGCCACCCTGCGCCATCGGATAGCGATAAATCGTGTCCCAATAGTCTTTGAAGTTACCCAGGCTATTGCCGTGGGCGTGCGCATACTCGAGCTGGATGATTGCCTTGCGCGGTCGCTTGTCCAGATAGTCGACCATCTCGGCGACACGGTCATACATGGGCGTGTAAATCTCAACGTAGTCGCGCGGATTGTGCGCCCCGGTCAGTTGACCGGTGCCCTCATACATCACTGTGCGCGATGGATCACGGCCCCGGGTCCAACGTGCCATCGCCGGAAAAACAGGCCCCAGTCCCGCTTCGTTGCCGAGTGACCAGGCGATGATGGACGGATGGTTCTTGTCGCGTTCGACCATGTTGCGCACTCGCGTCATATGCGCGATGTCCCAATGGCGCTTGAACCCGAGATGGTATTTCTCCGGCTGATTGTTTTCGACGCCAAGCTGCATGTAGTAGTGCGACTCGATGTTCGCCTCGTCGATGACATAGAGGCCATACTGATCGGCAAGGTCGTACCACCGCGTGTCGTTTGGATAGTGCGAAGTGCGCACCGCGTTGATGTTCAACATTTTCATGAGCGTTATGTCTTCGAGCATCGAGCGCGCACTCAATGCGCGCCCAGTCACCGGGTCGAACTCGTGACGGTTGACGCCGCGCAGCTTGATCGCACGGCCGTTCACCAACAGCTGACCGGCAAGCACTTCAACGCGACGGAATCCCAGACGCGTGCTCACCACTTGCAAAGTATTTCCGTCGCCGTCAATCAGCGCGACGACGAGGTCATACAGCACCGGGGTTTCGGCTGACCACGGCAGGATGTCGGGCAAGGTCGCAGCCAAGTGCAGCGTTGTTGAAGCGTTGCCCGCGATCGCAATCGGACGCTGGTCTTTGTGCAGTGCACGCGCTCCGTCATACACGGCAACATCCAGTAGCAGCCCGGGCTTGCGCTCGGCGTGGTGATTGATCAACTCGACATCGAGATTCAATTCTCCGGCGGCAAATTGCGCATCCAGTCCGGCGCGCGCGAACACATCGCGGATGCGGATCTTGGGCGCCGCGTAAACATGGACACTGCGATCGATGCCACTCAGCGACCAGGCATCCTGACGCTCCAGATAACTGCCGTCCGGCCAGCGCCACACTTCTACTGACAAAGTATTGTCACCGGGAACCACAAATTCGGTGATGCGAAATTCCGCGGGAAGCTTTGAGTCCTCACTGTAACCGACGCGATGGCCATTGACCCACACGTACATCGCCGAGCTGGCACCGCCGAAGTGCAGGAAAATCTCGCTGCCCGACCAGGATGCGGGCAGCTGGAAACTGCGCCGATAAGATCCCGTTTCATGAGCGTCGCGCGGGACGGTGGGTTGCTGTGGTTTGAACAAGTAGCGGATGTTGGTGAAGCGCGGGCGACCGAATCCCTGGCGTTCCCAGCTCGATGGCACCTCGATGTTGCGCCAACCGGAAACATCTGCGGTTGGGCGCCAGAAATCAACCGGTCTGGCCGCAGCTGATCCGCTCCATTGGAACTTCCAACGACCGTCCAGAGAGATAAATCGTGCTGAGTCCGCGCGTTGCCCGGCACGTGCCAATGCGATCGATTCAAAAGGGAAAAAGGTTGCGGCGGCCGGTTCTCGTCCCAACGCGACGATTTCTGGATCTTCGATCTCCGCCGGATAGAGCGCAGGGCTGGCATCGTCTGCCGCATCGGTCACCTGCCAAGCGGCAGTCAGCAGGTAGAGCAACAGTGCGGGCAAAACCACGGGTGTACGCAGCACGGCACGCTCCAAGGCAATAAAACATATATATATGATATATAGGCTTCGCGGACGCTGTCCATGTCCGATCGGGCGTCCGACCGCGTATTGCTGCACGCTCGCCTTCTGCATTGGCCGATGTTCGAATTGCGCGCGTATGCTGTTGCCCATAGCAGCGCGCCGACACGCACTGCCTGCAAACACGCCGCACCGCGACGCGGTGTAATTGTGCCGCGGCATTGATAATCGCGGCCTTGCCGAGCCGGTGTGCCCATGCCCCAAGCTGCATCCATTGATCGACGTGGCCTCGCGGCTGCGATCGGCGCCTACGCGATGTGGGGCGTGTTTCCGTTGTTCTGGCACCTGCTGCGTGAAGTTCCGTCGCTGCAAATCATCGCGCACCGGGTGATCTGGTGTGGCGTGTTCGTCGTCGGCTATTTGCTGATCAGTGACGGGATGGGTTGGTGGCGCAAGGCGTTCGCTGTTCCACGCATTGGACTGATGTTGCTTGCCAGCAGCGTCCTGATCAGCGTGAACTGGGGTCTGTACATCTGGTCAGTCACCCATGGACACGTGGTCGAATCCAGTCTGGGTTACTTCATCAATCCGCTGGTGAGCATCCTGATCGGCGTCGTAGTGCTGCGCGAGCGGCTCAATCGTGTGCAGAGCGTGGCAGTAGTCATCGCTGCGATCGGCGTGCTGTGGCTGACGGTGATGCATGGCAGTCCACCGTGGATCGCGTTGTCACTGGCGCTGAGCTTCGCGTTCTACGGTCTGATTCGCAAACTGGCTGCGGTCGATGCAATGGCTGGGCTGGCCATCGAAAGCCTGATCCTGCTGTTGCCTGCACTGGCCTGGTTGCTGTGGTCGCAGTGGCGCGGCGACGGTGCATTCATGCATAGCGGCGCGCGCACCGATGTCCTGCTGATGATTGGCGGAGTGCTGACCGCCTTGCCACTGGTCTGGTTTGCCTATGGCGCACGCCGCATCCCATTTTCGCTGATCGGCCTACTTCAGTACCTCTCGCCAAGCCTGCAACTGCTGTGCGGTGTGCTGCTGCTGGGCGAATCATTCAGTGCCGACCAAGCGGTCGGTTTTTCCTGTATCTGGCTGGCGCTTGCGTTGTATGCAATCGATGGCCTTTGGCGTGCGCGCTCTGCGCAGAAACGCTAAAGCGGATTCACCGTCCAGATCGATGAGTACGCCGGAACACAGCTACCGCTTTTTACTTCTGCACGGAACAACGTGATGCGCGTCAACTCGTCAAAGGCCAGCGTTGCAGTCGGGTTGTCCAATCCGAACCAACGTTCTCCGTCATCAGTCGACTGTTCCCATTGGCGCACGCTACCCAGATGCCCGGCCAGCATCAGCGTCCCCGAGTAAGCCGCGTCCGGCCCGGTCACCGTGCCGCCAAGGCTCGGTGCCGAATTGAGCACAAGATGACCGCTCAACCCATTGTTCATCGGATTGATGTCATTGGCGATGTTTGCCGACGCGTCAAAGTGGAAAGTCCCGGCGACGGACAAATCGGCCAAGTCGGCGAACGTATGCGCCAGTACACTGGTCGGCAGCAATGTGGTCGCCAGCGTTACGGACTCGGTGACTGGCTCACTTCCAGCAATCACATAGCTCACGTCAAAGCGCGTGCCCGCCGGCAATGCATCGCCGTGGTTGAACAATCGAATGGTCACCTTTTCGATTGGGCCAAGCGCGCATCCGCTGAGCGGGGCGGTGATGACGGCGACCGAGAGATCGGTGGCGGCATGCACGCCAGCGCCAGCGAGCAGCAACAGCGAGGCGACGGACGTGGAACGGACAATGCGACTCATGTTGGGGGCGATCTCGAAGCGCGGCGGCGATGCACCATCATAGCCCGGCTCTTGCCGCGATCCATTGAGCGACATTCGCGCGCGCAAGGGGCGCTACAAGCCCACCTGCCGCGGTGTCCGCCCCAGCAACTCGGGCAAACGATTGTGTACGGGCACGTTGTCCCGGCGCAGCAGCTCCCAGTGGCCAAAAGAGAACGGGGTGGCGTGCAGTAGATCGCAGACATGCGCCACGGCGCGGGCGATCAACCCTGGTACGCGCACGCAAAGGGCCGGGCGCGACGTATGGGTGCGCCGCAAAGCGAGAATGTACTCCGTCAACGACAGGGGTTGTGGTCCGCCCAGATCGAATTCACGCGATACGCCCAGTTGCAGCGCCTGCGCCGAACGCACGCACAGATTGGCCAATGCCTCCCCGAGTTCGGAGACGTCCAACGCCGCGACGCGACCCTGCGCGTCTGCAGGCACCGCGAATATCGGTAGCCGCGATACCGCGCGCAACCACCATGCGCCGTAGCCGCCGCGACCATCCAGCAACGAGGGGCGCGCGATCACCCAATCGGCGCCGCTCGCGCGTATTGCCTGCTCTCCGGCCAGTTTGGATGTAAGGAAGCGGCTGCGCGCTGGCGCGTTCAGACCAAGCGCGGAAACGTGAACCAGTCGTTTGCGCTGACTCTGGCAGGCGGCCGCCAATGCGGTCGGTGCCAGCAAATGCACACGCTGATAGCTGGCACGGCCGCGCTGGCGAAGAATACCAACGCAGTTCAATACCACATCAACGTCGGCGATCAGGGTGTGCCAATGCGCAACATCGGTATGTTCTTCAAACCGGACTTCGCGCCGCGCGCAGCCCGCCGCCGAAACGGGAAGGCGATGATCTATGCGCAGCGGATGACGACTACCGACGATCACTTCGGCGCCGGCGGCCACTAGCGCCGCGACCGCGTGCCGCCCAATGAACCCTGCACCGCCCAGCACCAATACTCTGCTGCGGCCGTTCTGCGACTGCGTTCCCTCGCCGATTTGCGCCACACCCTTCCTTATCCGGAGCGCCTGCCCCGTGCCAGGCAGCACTATAGAACGAGTCGATGTAAGGGCGATGCGCGGGCGATTGTGACGCGCAGCACACTGTGCAACACAGTATGCGAGCGTGGAGGAAAGTCAAGCTGCTATTTGTTCCAGCTGATCGGCAACCCGGATAGTGCGTAGCGTGACTCCTCGGTCACGCTTGCTGCGTCACACCCCTCAGGAGTGGCTACGCGGAGTCCGACACGGACTGAAGCAGTCTTCGTCGATATCAATGAAGGTCGATGACATGGACATCGAATTGGGCAGGGTTGCAGGGATGCAGCAGCCGGAGCGATTCCGCACCCGGCACAGCAATGCCTTTGCGTGTCAGCTTTGGCCATTCACCCTTCAGTCGTGGTCAACAGCAGCGAAGCGATATGAAAACTGACCTGCAGATCGCGTTGTGCGGGCTGTCGGCACGCGATCAGCGCATGGTGCACATGGTGCTCGCCAACAACAGCGGCGTAGCCGCCTGCAGAAACTTTCAAGTAGTGGATCCGGCCACTGCCAGCACCATCGAAATGGTGATTGTGGACGAGCAATCAGTGTCTGGAATGGACGAGCTACAGCGACTGCGCGGACGTCACCCTGGTGTGCTGCCCATCTATATTTCCGACGATAGTCTCGCTGCCTCAGGCAGCTTGCGACTATCGCGGCGGTCGTTGCTGGTCGACTTGCTGCACGTGGTCAACGCGCAGGCCGCAGCTGTCACTGAACGTCCGATTGCGCGACCGGTGGCGGCGGCTGCGGTCTTGGAAAGCGCTGTCAAACCGCCCGCAGCGATCACCACCATTGGTGCCGAACTGGCAGCGGCACGGGTCGAGAAGTCGTCGCCGATCACCGTCCTGATTGTAGACCCCGACAAAGAGCTGCGCAGCAAGCTGCAAGCCGCGTTGCTTCGGATCGGCGTGAAAAGCGTCCAGGCTGCTGACGCCGAGGAAGCGCTCGCCTGCGCATTGCACCGTCACTTCGATCTGATTTTTGTGGATGTGGAGCTGCCGCGTATTGACGGCTATCAGCTGTGTCGCGAACTGCTGCACAATCTCTACACGCGCTCGACGCCGGTGCTGATGCTCACCAGTCAAGCCACTCCGTACGACCGCGCGCGCGGTGCCTATGCCGGTTGCACTTCGTATCTGGTCAGGCCGCTGCAAGCGCCCACATTTTATGAAACAGTGGACAAGGTACTGCTGCACGCCTTCCACAACGATCGCGCGCAATTACAAAAGCGCGGCTATCGAGCGTTGACTCAAACCACTGACAACAGGCCCAGAGTTATTCCTGCCTAGGCCCGGTCACCAGCGGTCTTGGCAGGGCACTGTGCCCCGCGGCGTACAAGCCGTGTTGCACTCGACAGCCTCGCCACGAACGGTCGCTCTCACATAGCCTGACATTTACCAACCGTGCGTGTTGCTAGTCGACAAGCCGGTCGGGATGGGTGTACAGGTTCATGCGCTGCTCGCGCGCAAACGCAATCAGTGTCAGCCCGCATTGCTGCGCGAGCTCGATGGCTGCACTGGTCGGTGCCGAGACGCTGGCGAGTAGCGCAATGCCAGCGCTGGCCGTCTTGTGCACCAGTTCGTAGGAAGCGCGCGAAGTGATGACGACAAATCCTGCGTCAAGTCCGGCGTGCGCGCGTGCACCAATGAGTTTGTCCAACGCATTGTGTCGACCGACGTCCTCGCGCACGAGTAGACCGTCGTGGTACGCGAAGCCGGCGGCATGAACGCCACCGCTGGCCCGGTTCAACGCCTGCGCCCGGGCGAGCGCATCCAGCGCACTGTGGATACTGGAGGCGCTGAATCCGGCTTCGCGCGCGTCGACTTTGGCGAGTGGTCGCAGCACTGCGTGCAGCGACTCGGCGCCGCACAGGCCGCAGGCACTGTTGCCAACCAGATTGCGTCGACGCAGTTGCAGCGCGTCGAAGCGGGCCTGCGGAATATGCATCTCCAGCGTGACGCCTGGTGCGTCACTCCGGGCTTCGATGAATCGCCATTCGGAACGGCTGGAGACGATGCCTTCACTCAGCGAAAAGCCGAGTGCAAAATCTTCAAGGTCGCTCGGCGTGGCCATCATCACTGCAAACGCGGTGCCGTTGTAGACCAGGGCGATGGCTGACTCCTGAATGACGCTGTCTTCGAATGCTTGACGCCGTGCACCGTGGACACGCAGCGCCGGAAAACTACGCAGCGGCGGGATGGTTGACGAGGTCATGACAGTGCGCTCAGCTGGCACTGGTTGCGGCCGCACTTGCGCGCAGACGCACGGGAATTGACTTCGAGGCCGGTGTGCCGGCGCGTTCGGCGACGTGGTCGAGCGGCACCAGTGCGTTGGTTTCCGGGTAGTAGCTGGCCAGACAGCCGGGCGGAATCGCATACTCGACCAAGGTGAAGCCGCCGACGATGCGCTCGCCGTCGCGCCAAATCGAAACCAGATCGACCAGATCTCCGGCGTTGAATCCAAGCCGCAGCAGATCCTGCTGTGATATGAAACAGACGCGTCGCAGTCCGCGCACACCGCGATAACGATCGTCCAGTCCGTAGATCGTGGTGTTGTACTGATCGTGCGAGCGCACGGTCATCAGTTGCAGCGTATCCGATGCCGATCGATCGCCGGCGTCATCAAGCGCATGCGCAATCAGCAGTGCCTTGCCAGCGACGGTCGGAAAAATGCGTTCACGCGCCGGATGATGCAAATGAAAACCGCCGCGTTGGCGCACCCGCGCATTGAAGTCTTCGAAGCCGGGAATCACGCGCGCAATGCGATCGCGAATTCGATCGTAGTCGGCGATCAGATCCAGCCACGGTGTGCTGCTGTGTCGCAGCGTGACCGCAGCCAGTCGCGCCACGATCGCGGGCTCGGACAGCAGCTGCTCGGATGCCGGTGCCTTCATGCCCGACGAGAGATGCACCATGCTCATCGAGTCCTCGACGCTGACTGCTTGGGCAGCGCCGCCCTGCATATCGATCTCGCTGCGGCCGAGGCAAGGCAGGATCAACGCCTCGCGACCATGCACCAGGTGCGAGCGGTTGAGCTTGGTCGACACGTGGGCAGTCAGTGCACAGCGGCGCAGTGCTTCGATGGTGGCTGTGGTGTCGGGTGTTGCCACCGCAAAGTTGCCGCCCATGGCGAAGAACACCTGCACCGATCCGGCACGCATTGCATTGATTGTCTCCACAACATCGTGCCCATGTGCGGCCGGGGGCGTGAATTTGAATTCAGCACCAAGTCGATCGAGAAACGCTGCGCTGGGTTTTTCGTGGATCCCCATGCTGCGATCGCCTTGCACGTTGGAATGGCCGCGCACTGGGCAGGGCCCGGCGCCGGGCTTGCCGATGTTGCCGCCGAGCAGCAACACGTTCATCAGCATCTGGATGGTGGCAACGCTGCGCCGATGCTGGGTGATGCCCATGCCCCAGCAAAAAATGGTCGCCCGACTGTGGCGATAAATCTGCGCCGCTTCCCCGATGTCGACGTGGGTGAGGCCAGACTGCGTCTCGATTTCGTCCCAATGCGTGGCACGTACACTGGCCGCAAAGGTCGCAAAGCCCTGGGTGGAGGCGGCGATAAAAGCGTGG
>JANMSL010000263.1:0-2284 GCA_031389245.1 Lysobacterales bacterium
CACGATGCCAGGAAACGATGGCTCGGTTGGTTGTACGCACGAGTTGACCAGCGATTGCAGCATACGATTTTGGCGAGGCGATTCGCGCCGCGATGCATGCGGCAAAGCATGGCATTGCGTGAAGCAACAACAGGATTGTGAGACGACGGCCGACGCGTGCGAGGCTGTCTTAAAATCCAACATCGTGAAACCAGGGGTCAAGAAAACAGGGGTCAATGACACAATTTTCGAGGGCGAAGAATGGTTCACTGACCCCTGTTTCCGACCCCTGTTTCCTGCCGCAGCATCTGCATGCCTGTCGTCGGCGAAGCAACTTCTTTTACTCCTTGCGACCTTGAGCGAGTTTTCTTTTTCAGCTGAAGAGTTGCTTTCTGCATCCTGTGGATGGTTTAACGCCAAGATCGCGGCAAAGCGAACAGAAGCGTTGCCGCGTCAGCACCGATCAACTCAGGCATCGACAGCCTCGAACCCCGATAGAGGACTCGTTCGTTTTTTTGCAAGAAGCGACGTTATGCTGACTTACTTTTTCCGCACGCACGGGTATATCGATATGAACACCTGCAGTCGGCATACGCTGGTTCGCCTCAGTTTGCTGCTGGTGACTTTTTCCGCTGTATCCCACGACGTTGTCTGCGCAAAAACCGCCGTGCCCCAGGCTGCGCCCGAACCCGCCGTCGAGTTTGCGCGCAGCAGCAACGCGCTTGCCTTCGATCTTTACGCCAAGGCGCGGCAACAACCGGGCAGTCTGGCGCTGGCGCCAATCAGCATCTCCACAGCGCTCGCGATGACCGGGGCCGGTGCACGCGGCGACACCGGTGCTGAGATGCAGCGCGTGCTGCACGTCGATGAGGATGGCGCAGCGCCGCTAAGCGCGGCAGCTGCATTGCTGACGGATCTGCGCCAGAACGATGGCGGGGTAACGCTGCGCGTAGTTAATCGCCTGTTCGGCGCAAAGTCGTTTGCTTTCGACCTGCATTATCTTGAGCAAATCAAAACCCTGTTCGGCGCCGTACTGGAGCCGCTGAACTTCGCCGATGCGGATCGAAGTCGGAGCCATATCAACGACTGGGTCGCCAAGCAGACCGTCGGACACATTCATGACCTGATTCCACTCCATGCGCTCAACGAACGGACGCGCCTGGTGCTGGTCAACGCGATCTACTTTCTGGGTCAGTGGATCCATCCTTTCGATGCGCGATCCACCGTACCGGTTCCGTTTCGCACGGCCAACGGCGCGACGCATTCGGTGCCAACCATGCATCAACTCGGGTACCTGCCATTTGCCCACACCGATGGCGTCAAGGTGCTGGAGTTACCGTATCGGGGCGGAGAAGTGTCGATGTTGCTGGTGCTGCCCGATACCACGGATGGATTGGAGACAGTCGAGCGTCGGCTCTCCCCCACAGTGCTTGAACAGTGGTTGAGCGCGATCAGTCCTCAGTCGGTTCTGATATCACTACCGAAGTTCGAGATCAATCCTGCGCAGCCCTTGGCACTGCGCGATACGCTGAGCGCACTGGGCATGCCACTGGCCTTCGATAGCGATCATGCCGATTTCAGCGGCATCGCCAATCCGGCAAGTGTGACCGATCGGCTCTACATCAGCGACGTGTTTCACAAAGCCTTCGTCAAGCTCGACGAACTCGGCACCGAGGCTGCCGCAGCGACTGCGGTAGTGGTGTTCGAGACCAGCGCCGCACCACCCTCAGAGCCACCACCCGAGCAATTCCGTGCCGATCATCCGTTTCTCTTTGTGTTGCGCCACGCACCAACAGGGGCGATCTTGTTTATCGGTCGGGTCAGCGATCCAATTGTGGATACCTCCCTACCCGTTGCCAGCAACGCAAATGATATTGGAAGGTTTTTTCACCCTACCGCGATTGGGCGCTAGTACCCCTCGGCAAGCACCACCCCGGTCTTGCCGCGTAGCTCATCGACGCTAATACCCGGCGCGATCTCGATCGGCTTCAATCCAGCCGGCGTGATATCCATCACCGCCGGAAAACAGGGGTCAATGACCCAATTTTCTAGGGCGAAGAATGGGTCAGTGACCCCTGTTTCCGTCGAAGCTGGCACTCTGGCGGGCAACTCTGGAAGCGGTCGGGGCGGACGTCGGTAAGCAACACAACAGACGGATGGATGTCGTGCTTGAGCTGGAGGAGCGCAACTGCGTCGATTTTTCTCCAGATCGGTGAGGGACGTAGGGCGCAATTGCATTGCGCCGAATTGAAGACCTGGCGCTGCGTGGTGATGTGATGCTTTATGGCGCAATGCCCTTCGGTTA
>JANMSL010000306.1:0-2894 GCA_031389245.1 Lysobacterales bacterium
CCCAGGACAATGTCGGCAATGGCATGGCGGTGGTCTTGATCAACAAGAAGCCGGTAGAAATTGTTGTCGATGGCAAGACCGTGCGCAGCTTCGAAACCAGGGAAGTGGTGATCAACGCCGCCACCATCAATGGTGTGTTCGGCGCGCAGTTCCAGACCACTGGTCTGGATTCCACCGAAGAGGCCAGCGATCTGGCGCGATCACTGAAGTCCGGTTCGCTGTCGGCACCGCTCAGCATCGTCGAAGAGCGCATCATCGGGCCCAGTCTGGGCAAGGAAAATGTCGAAGCCGGACTTACTGCGGTGAGCTTCGCGTTTGTCTTCGTACTGGTGTTTTTCATCGTTTACTACAAAATGTTTGGCGTGATTACCTGTGTTGCCCTGTTGTTGAATTTGCTGCTGGTATTCGCCGTCATGTCGGTGCTCGGCGCGACAGTAACGCTGCCAGGGTTGGCGGCCATAGCGCTGACTGTCGGTATGTCGGTCGATGCCAATGTGCTGATCAATGAACGAATTCGAGAAGAATTACGCTCGGGCAACTCGCCTCTGTCCAGTATCGTTGCCGGCTACGACAAGGCCTCCGGCACCATCCTGGACGCCAACGTGACCGCGCTCCTGGGCGGAGTAGCAATGTTCGCCTTCGGCTCCGGACCGATCCGTGGATTTGCTGTGTCGCTTTGTGTCGGCATTCTTGCTTCGCTGTACACCGCGGTTTCGGTGTCGCGCGGTATTTCGTCCATGATTTACGGCGGCAAGCAAAAGCTTGCGCGCCTTTCGATCTGATCCGGAGCGCATCCTGTGGAACTGTTTCCTCATAACAGCAAGATCAATTTCATGCAGTGGCGGGGCCCGGCATTGGTAGTGGCGGTGCTGTTTCTGGTCGCTGCACTGATTTCATTGCCGACACGTGGATTGAATTTCGCGCTCGACTTCACCGGCGGTGCGTTGATCGAAATGAAGTTCGAGAAACCCGCTGATCTGCCTGCCATCCGCAAGCAGCTCACCGAAGCCAAGTTCACGAACGCGATCGTGCAGAACATTGGCGCCGACGACAAGGAAGTGGTGGTTCGACTTCGCGTCGAAGATGGCAAGATGTCGACCGAGATGCTGGGTACCTCGGTGGTGTCTGTGCTGCAGAGCTCGGCCAATCCGGTGCAGATCGTGCGCAGCGACTTTGTCGGTCCGCAGGTCGGCAAGGAACTTGCACAACAGGGCATTCTGGCGGTGCTGTTTGTCGGCATCGGATTCCTGGCCTATGTCACCCTGCGCTTCGAGATCAAGTTCGCGATCGCAGCCATCATCACCACGATGCACGACGTGATCGTCACCGTAGGGTTTTTCTCGATTACCCAATTTGACTTTGACTTGAACGTGCTCGCCGGTGTGCTGTCGGTGATGGGTTACTCGATCAATGACACCATCGTGGTGTTCGACCGTGTACGCGAAAATTTCCGAACGGTGCACAACATCAAGCCATACGATCTGCTCAATCGCTCGGTGAACCAGACGCTGTCACGCACTGTGATCACCTCATTCGTGGCGTTCCTGACGGTGTTCGCCTTGTACCTGTTCGGCGGTGAGCCGCTCAAGGGCATGGCGATTTCGCAGATGCTGGGTATCGTGATTGGTACCGTTTCGTCGATCTTTATCGCCTGCCCACTGCTGCTGTGGCTGGGTGTGACTCGCACCGACTTGCTGCCACGTGCACGCGACGAGAGCGATTTGGAGCGTCGTCCGTAGTCGTCGTCGGGGATCGGCGCAGCGCGCTCGATCCCCAGACAGGAGCGCCGCCGATGGCCATCGAAATCGAGCGCAAGTTTTTGGTCCGTGGACAGTCCTGGCGGCGCCATGTGCACGCGACGCAGTCGCTCGCCCAGGGCTATTTGGGCGGCGATCGCAGCTCGGTGCGCGTACGTATCGACGGCACTGAGGCACGTTTGAACATCAAAGCCAAATTGCGCGGCAGCGCTCGACTGGAATTTGAATACACCATTCCCTTGGCCGACGCAAAGATCATGCTGCACGAACTGGCAGGTGCCGAAGTGATCAAGACGCGACACCTGCTGCATCACGGCGAACACCTTTGGGAGCTCGACGAGTTTGCCGGCATGAACAGTGGCCTGTTGGTCGCCGAGATTGAACTCGACCATGCAGACGAGGCATTTGAGCTGCCAGACTGGCTCGGACGCGAAGTGACCGAAGAGGAGCGCTTCTACAACGCCGCTCTGGTGCAATCGCCATTCTGCAACTGGACCGATCGCGCTGCGATCATGGAAGAGATCGCGTGCTGATCGTTGGCATCTCGGGCACCACGCTCACCGCCGCCGAACGCGTGCAGCTCAGCAACGACACTGTGTGCGGCGTTATCCTGTTCACGCGCAATTTTGTGTCACGTCAACAGGTGCAGCAACTGGTTGCGGAGATGCGCGCAGTGCGTCCCGGACCATTTGTTATCTGTGTGGATCAGGAAGGCGGTCCGGTGCAGCGGTTTCGCCAGGGTTTCAGCGATTTGCCTGCGCTTGTACGGCTGGGCGAACGCTATGCGTTCGACGCTGCGGGCGCACTGGCACTCGCCGAACAGCACGCGTGGCTGATGGCCAGCGAGATTCTGGCATTGGGTATCGACCTCAGTTTCGCGCCGGTCGCTGACCTTGGCCGCGGCAATCGTGCTATTGGCGAGCGTGCGTTTCACGACGACCCGGCCGTAGTCGCCGCGTTCACCGCTGCCTATGTACGCGGCATGCGCAAGGCCGGCATGGCCGCGACGCTCAAACATTTTCCCGGACACGGTTCGGTCCTTGAGGACACGCATTTCGACGCTGCCACCGATCCGCGAGCGCTCGACGACATTGAGTGCACCGATCTCTACCCGTTTCGAGCAGGACAGGCGGCAGG
>JANMSL010000311.1:0-3599 GCA_031389245.1 Lysobacterales bacterium
CGCCACGGCGCTGACTGAAACCGTACATTGCACTGCCCAGGTGCAGGCCGATATCGCGGCCGGTGAGTTCAGCGCGTTCACAGGCCAGATTCAGGCGCGCCTGCAAGCGCTCGACTTCCAGTCGCAGTCGCGGCTCGGTGCCGCTGTTCGCAGTCGACAACAGCAGTATCGCCGAGATCACAGCGAGAATCGCCAGAGTCACCAGCATCTCGATCAACGTGAATCCGGCGCGGTACACGTTTACCAGTTGCCGATGTCGGCGTTGGGACCCTCACCGCCAAGCTGCCCGTCTTTGCCCAGTGAATAGATATCGAACTCACCGTGCTGGCCGGGGCTGAGATATTGGTAATCGCGGTTCCAAGGGTCCTTCGACAGTCTTTCGATGTAGCCGCCTTCCTGCCAGTTGCTGGCCTCGGGCTCGCCGCCCGGTTTTTCGACCAGTGCTCGGAGCCCCTGATCGGTGCTGGGATAATTGAAATTGTGCAGCTTGTAGATGTTCAGCGCGCTGGACAGTGACTGCACATCGGTCTTGGCCTTGGCGATCGACGCGGTTCCGACATTACCGATGACCTTGACCGCAACGATCGACGACAGAATGGCGAGAATTGCGACCGCCACCACGATCTCGATCAGGGTGAAGCCGGCTGAAGTGGCGCGCGTTGATTGCATGCTGATGCTGCCTGGTTGTAGTGGTGAGTGTCCGCGGCAATCATACTGGCTCACCTTGCCGCTTGGACTACCCATGAATGCCGAACTTGCGGCACGTGATCTGCGTGTGCTCTGGCATCCGTGCACGCAAATGCACGACCACGAAAGTCTGCCGATAGTTCCGATCCGCAGCGGCCAGGGCGCCTGGCTGACGGACATGGACGGAAATCGCTATCTCGACGCGATCTCCAGTTGGTGGGTCAATTTGTTCGGACACGGTCATCCGCGCATCGCCAACGCCATCCGCGCGCAGCTTGATCGGCTCGAGCACGTCATCCTGGCCGGGTTCACCCACGAGCCTGCGGTGCAACTTGCTGAGGGGCTGCTGCAGGTTGCACCGCCGGGGCTTACCAAGGTGTTTTACGCCGATAACGGCTCCAGTGCGATCGAAGTCGCGCTGAAGATGAGCTTTCATGCCTGGCGCAATGCCGGCGTGAAAGGCAAATCCCGATTCGTGGCGCTCAGTGGCAGTTACCACGGTGAAACTCTGGGCGCTTTGTCGGTCACTGATGTGCCGCTGTATCGGGAGACCTACGCACCGTTGTTGATGCAGCCATTTTTCGCCCCGTCACCGGACAGCTACGAGTGCGCGCCGGGCGAGTCTGCCCAGGCTTATGCAGACCGATGCGCCGATGCGCTCGACCAGTTGCTGGCACAGCACGCCGATGAAATTGCGGCATTGATTCTGGAGCCGCTGGTGCAGGGTGCTGCGGGAATGCGTATGTATCCGGCCAGTTATTTGAAGCGCGCGCGTGCAGCTTGCGATCGTCACGGCGTGCATCTGATCGCCGATGAAATCATGGTCGGGTTTGGCCGCACCGGTACGCTTTTCGCGTGCGAGCAAGCCGGCATCACCCCGGATTTTCTATGCCTGTCGAAAGGCATCACCGGCGGCTTCCTGCCCTTGGCCGCGGTACTGACCACAGCAGCGGTATTCGAAGCCTTTTATGCCGAGTACCAGACGCGCCGCGCGTTTCTGCACTCGCACAGCTACACCGGCAATCCACTGGCCTGCGCTGCCGCCTGCGAAGTACTGAAGATGTTCGCCGACGAGGACTGGCTGGCGCGCAATCGCTCCACTTCGAGCACCCTTGCCGCTGCAATTGAGCCGTTGCGCGCGTACCCAAATGTCGGCGATGTGCGCCAGACCGGCATGATTGCTGCGGTGGAATTGGTCCGTGATCGAGCCACGCGCGAACCGTTCGATTGGCGCGAACGGCGCGGCCTCAAGGTGTATCGACATGCGCTGTCGCGTGGTGTGCTGCTGCGTCCTTTGGGCAACGTGATTTATTTTCTGCCGCCGTATTGCATCAGCGCTGACGAAATTGCGTTGATGGTGCGAGTGGCGGCCGAGGGCATCGAGATTGCCGTCAACGGTTGATCGCCGTTGTTGCGGGAGCGACCGTCGTTGTAGAGGAGCAACTGTCGTTGTGGGAGCGGCGTGAGCCGCGAAAGTCATCGCCGCACACCCAATCGCGGCCCGAGACCGCTGCCACACCGCTATGCTGCAAAGGCACATGCAACCGTCATCCACTGTCGCTAGAGTGCCCGGTTCATTGAACGGTCCGGGGTAAGCAGGCATGTCTTCGAAGCAGTTGATACCAGCGCGGGCGCTGGTGGGCGTGGTGTTGTGCGTTACCGCTGCAGCGGTGGGCGCGCAATCCGTCGTGATCAGTTCTGGCGTGCCAGTTGTTGAGAATTTCAACGCGCTTGCGACAACCGGCACAGCCAATACCGCATTGCCCACTGGCTGGTATTTCGTGGAGAACGACGTTGCCGGTCAATATTCGGCCGGGGATGGCAGCGGCGCCACGTTGAGTGGTGGCGTCTGGTCATTTGGTACCGACGCTGCAACCGATCGAGCCTTCGGCAGTGTGCGTTCGGGCAGTACCGTTCCCAAGATCGGCGCGCAGCTGCAGAACGGAACTGGAGCGGTGCTGCCGGAAATTCTGGTCAGTTACAGGGGCGAACAATGGCGCATTGGCTTGGGGAACCGTGTTCCGCCCGATCGACTGGACTTCCAGTACAGCCTGAATGCGACTTCGCTGTCGACCGGCACATGGGTGGATGTCGATGCGCTCGACTTCGTGACGCCCAATCCCACGGGTGCGCTGGGCGGGTACGACGGAAACCTGCTGGTCAATCGTACCGCCACCAGCGCGGTCATCAGCGGGCTGAGCATCGCGCCCAACGCTACGCTTTGGGTACGCTGGCTGGATCCCGATGGTGTTGCCGGCGCCGACGATGGCTTGGCGATTGATGACGCCAGCTTCGGCGTCGCTGTCGACGTCCCGCCCGTGGTTACGGCGACGATCCCGGCGTTTGGCGCGCCTGGGTTCGCGATCGATGGCAATCTTGTGGTTACGTTTTCCGAGCCGGTGACCACTGCGGTCGGCGCCTTTACCCTGGCCTGTCCGCCAACGCCCCCGCACTCGGTCACGGTTACCGGTAGTGGCAATACGCGCACAATCAACCCGGACACGAACTTCGCCTACGGAGATGTCTGCACTGCACAGGTTGTTGGCGCGAATGTAACCGATCTTGATGGCACGCCCGATGCTATGCAGTCCAACTATACGTGGGTCATCAATGTCGTCGCCGACACCGCGCCGACGATCGCGTCGACGGTTCCGGCAGCCAGCGCCACTGGCATCGCGGTGAATGCAGTGGTGGTGATCAATTTCTCGGAGCCGGTCAACACCACGATTCCGTGGATCACGCTGACCTGCAACAGCGTCGTATTCAATGGCACTCTGGCCGCCAGCAACGGCGGCGCGACCTGGACGCTCGACCCATTCACCAACTTCAACAACAGCGACGTCTGCAGCGTGCAGATCACCGGCGCCAATGTCGTTGATATCGATGGAACGCCCAACGCGCTGGCCGGCAAT
>JANMSL010000390.1:0-11523 GCA_031389245.1 Lysobacterales bacterium
GGCATGCTCGGCGCGAAACCCAGTTGCTGCGTGTACTTGCTGGAGGTGAACGACAGCGAGCCCATGGTGCGGCCATGAAATCCGCCGAGGAAACCAATGAACCGCGGGCGCCCGGTCACATAGCGTGCGAGCTTCAACGCGCCTTCCACTGCCTCGGTGCCAGACTGACAAAGGAAACTCATGGCCGGCTCGTGCATCGGCGCGATGCGGGCCAAGCGTTCGCCCAGGGCGACCATGTGCTCGTGCCAGTAGTCGCTGGAAATATGCAGGAAATCGTTCGCAGCTGCTTTGACAGCAGCGACGACCACAGGGTGGGCGTGTCCGGTTGCGCAGACCGCGATGCCCGCGGCGAAATCCAAAAAGCGATTGCCGTCGACATCCCACACCTCGCTGCCACGCCCATGCGACATCACAAACGGATAGTCGCGCGGATACGACGGCGAGATCACCTCGGCATCGCGCGCGATCAGCGCCCGCGCCAGTGGGCCGGGGAGCTCGGTCTTGATATGCCCGTTACTGAACTGTGCGCTCGTTGCTGGAGAATCACGCATGCGATTGCCTTGTCTCTCAGGTCAGGGGAATGGGCACGGGACGCGCATGCGCCTGGCGGGTGCGGTCGTTGAGTGCGCGCAAAGTGTCGAGCTCGCTGCTGGTTGGCGCGGCGATGCGGGCGATGTTGTCGGCGAGCTGCAGCGACCAAGCCACGGCCGCGCGGGCCTCGTCGACGCTGGAATCGGCAAACAGCGCGCTGAGTTCGAGCTCTTCGCTGTGCGCATTTGGCGTGAGCATGCCGAAGTCGGTGATGACCGCACGTGGGCCTGCCCCGCTGGCGCCACTGCGCGCGCGCGCGCCGAAGCCATCGAGATAGCCGGCACTGGTGCGAAAATCCAGACGCTCGACAAAACTGCGCGGCGTCGCCCGCAACATGACGAAAGTCTGTTTGGCGTGCGCGGCGATTTCGGGCGCGCCGCCGGCACCGGGCAGGCGCGTCTTCGGTGTTTCGTAGGTGCCAATCACGGTGCTGTTGAGATTTGCATAGCGGTCGATCTGTGCGGCCCCGAGAAAACCGACGTCAACGCGTCCGGCCTGCAGGTAATAGCTGAAGATTTCTGGCAGCGGAACGACGCAGGTCGCGGTTCGGGCGAGTTCGCCATCGCCAATGGACAGCGGCAACACGTCGGGGCGCGTACCGATGGTGCCGGATTCATATATCAGCACGATCTCCGGCGCGTGCGTCAAGCGCGCAAGATTGCAGGCAGCGCTGGGCAGGCCGATGCCGACGAAGCAGACGCAACGGTTCCACAGCAACCTGGCTGCTGCGATGGTCATCCACTCATCACGCGTGCTGTTGCTCATGCGACCTCGGGCTGCAGACTGACGAGATGGTCACGATGGTTTGGGGTGTCAAGCACATGCTGCTGCATCCATGCCTGGAAGCCCTGTCGTTCCCGAGCGATGTCATCCCAGCGCTGATAGAACGCATTGTCGCGATCGTAGTAACCCTGCGCGTAGGACGGATAGGCGCCGCCGGGGCAATGCACGGCGGCGCTGACTACCCAATGGGGCAGCACGATTGAATTCATCGCAGGCGGCAGTTGCTCGACGATCTCTTCGACCGTAACAATCAGTGTTCTTGCGGCCAGCGCCGCCTCGCGTGCCGCGCCGATGATCCCATGCAGCGCGATATTGCCCTGGCGGTCTGCCTGCTTCGCATGCAACACGGTAACGTCCGGATTGATTGCCGGCACCGCGGCCAGCAAGGCTTGGGTGAACGGGCATTCGATGTTGCGGATATTGCTGTTGTGCGCATGCAAGTCGGTATCGAGATACCCGCGCAGCATGCCGAATGGAAGCCGTGCCGCGCCAGCACAGAACGCCGCCGCCATGCCGGCATGACTGTGTTCGTCCAGCTGCAGCGGATTGGGCCAATGCTGCTCCACGGCATCGCGCAGACGATGCAACGAGCCCACGCCGGGATTGCCGCCCCACGAAAAGGTCAGTTTGCGAGCGCAGCCCATGCCGATCATCTGGTCATAAATCAGGTCCGGCGTCATCCGCACCAGATGCAGATCGCGACGTCGTTGTCGGATGATTTCGTGACCGGCGGCAAATGGGATGAGGTGGGTGAAGCCCTCGAGCGCCACGCAGTCACCGTCGTGAACGAATTCGGCGATCGCTTCGCACAGCGACAGGAAGCGCATGCGGTCTAGTCCACTACCGTGCGCGACTGTTCGCGCAGGTACTGCGCCAGGTAGTAAAACGACGCGATCGCCTTGCCGGTGGAGCCCGAGCCCTTCCATCCGCCGAAGGGTTGGTAGCCCGGCCACGCGCCGGTGGTCGCACCCTGCGGGCGATTGCCATAGGCAACGCCGGCCTCGATGTGCTCGAAGAAAAACGCCAGATCATCGGCGCTGCCATAGCAGCCGGCGGTCAGGCCAAGCGGCGAGTCGTTGCACAGACGCATCGCCACTTCGCGATTGGGCACGCGGCAGAGCATGACGATCGGCAGAAACATTTCCTCGCGGAACAGGGGATGCTCAGCTGGCGCTTCGGCGAGCGTAGGCGCAACGAAATAGCCGTGGGCGAGATCGCCCTCAGCCAGGCGCTGACCACCGGCCAGGATGCGTCCTTCGCCGGCGACAAGCTGCGGCACGCAGCGCTCGTAGTTGCGGACGGCGTTGGCGGTGGTCACCGGACCCATCCAGTTTTGCTGATGACGTGGGTCGCCGACGCGCAGTGCCTGCATCTTGGCCAGCAGGATTTCGCCCAGGGCATCGGCGACTGAAGCCTCGACATAGACGCGCGACAGCGCCGAGCACTTCTGGCCGCTCAAGCCAAAGGCGGAACGCACGATACCGGTGGCGGCGCGTTCCAGATCGGCCTTTGCGGTAACGATGCAGGCGTTCTTGCCGCCCATCTCCGCAATGCAAGGGCGTGGATAGGGTGCGTTGGCCAACGCACGATAGATGCGCATGCCGACGTCGAACGATCCGGTGAAAGTGACCCCGGCGGTTTGCGGGTGTTGTATCAAGGCCTCGCCGACCTCGTTGCCGCTGCCATTGAGGTAATTGAATACGCCGGGCGGAAATCCAGCATCGCGTAGGCAATCGGCCAGCAGTCGTCCCGACCATGGCGTGTCACTGGCACTCTTGAACACGACGGTATTGCCGGTCACCAACGCCGCTGCCACGGGTCCACCAGCCAGGGCAAACGGAAAGTTGTACGGCGCAATCACCACCCAGACGTCGTGCGGCCGCATCACGCTGCGGTTGTGCGAATGAAAGCCCGGCAGCGGATCGTCCGGCAGCACGTGCTCGAAACCCTGCTGACGTTCGAAGTCCTCAGCGTACAGGCGGAAAAAATCTGCGGTCTCCTGCACCTCGCCCAGCGCCTCCATGCGATTCTTGCCGACTTCCAGAGTCAAGGCAGCGGCAATGCTGTAGACGCGCTCTTCAATCAGTACGGCAACGCGTTTGAGCAATCGCACGCGCTCACTCATCGACTTCGCGCGCCAGCCTGGGTAGGCCGCGTGCGCCGCGGCCATCGCGCGATTGCTTTGATCCGCGCTCGCCACTGCAAAATGCCCCAGCACACGGCGCTGATCGATGGGGCTGCGGCGCGTATCGACATTGGCGCCGGCGCAGTCTTCACCGGCGATATGCACCGCATGGGTTGCGCCCAGCTTGCTTTCGACCGCGGCCATGGCGGCATCGAACTGCACATGCAACTGCGCGGGCGCGTTGAACATGGTGGCGTAAGTCAGTTTGAAGCTCATGGCGGTAGCAACTCCCCGAGTAGACGATCCAGCAAGGCCAAGGCGTCGGCCAATTCGTGTTCTTCAATAACCAGCGGCGGCGCCAGAATGATCAGATTGCCCCGGGTCGCGAACGAGATGCCCAGTTCCATTGCCCTGCGCACCAGCTGCGTCAGGCCAACCGGTGTCTGCGGCCATGGCGCCAGCGCTGTGCGCGCAGCGCGGTCGCTGACCAGCTCGAGCACCGCAAACAGTCCGTGTCCGCCGCGCACATCGCCGATCACTGCATGGCGTTGTTGCATTGATTTGAGGGTGTCGAACATCTGCACGCCCAAGCGGCGCGAACGCGCGATGAGGTTTTCGTCTTCGTACGCGCGGATCGCGGCAGCGCCGGCAGCGCAGGACAGAGGATGTCCACAATAGGTCAGCCCGGTGCACAGCATCTGCGATTCAAGCTGAGCGGCGATCGACGCGGACACCACCACCGCGCCCAGCGGCAGGTGCGCGCCGGTGAGCCCCTTGGCCAAGGTCATCAGATCCGGTGCGCAGTCTGGTCCATGGCGCTGCCAGGCGAACCATTCGCCGCAGCGACCAAAGCCGCTCATTACTTCATCGGCGATCAGATACACCGCGCTTGAGCGAGTGAGCGCACGCAAGGCCGGCCAGTAGTTGTCGGGTGCGATGATGCCATTGGTGCCGGCATTGGGTTCCATCATCACCGCCGCTACGGAATTCGCGCCGCATTGCATGATGGCGTCACCGACGGCGGCTGCGGCACGCTCGCCGCAGTCGAATTCATCGACGCTGCCAAAGGCGCAGCGGTAGGCGTAGGGCGGCGCCACATGGACAACGCCGAAGCCTTCAGCCGCGACTTGATGACGGGTTCGGGCATCGCCGGACAGCGCCATGCAGGTATAGCTGGCGCCATGGTACGAGCGATCGCGCGTGATCACTTTGCCCTGCGCCAGGCCTTTGGCTTGGCGCGCGAACTTCACCGCGTGCTCGTTGGCATCGGCGCCGCCGAGCGTGAAAAATACCCGCCCGCCGGCGACTCCGGATTTTTCCAGCAGGGCTTCGGCAAGATCCGCACGCGGCTGCGCGCCCCAGGCAGCGGTGACAAAACACAGGCGTTCTGCCTGTTGTCGAATGGCCGCGACCACAGACGGATGCTGATGGCCCAGGTTGCTGCACTCGGCCAGGCTGCTCATGTCCAGATAGTCGCGACCGGCGTCGTCCCAGAAATGCGCGCCGCGGCCACCGACAATGGTCGGTGCCTGCCACTGGGTCTGCACACACCAGCTGTGCAGCACACTGTCGCGCTCGCTCATCACACGCGGATCCTTCGGCCATTTGTTCGATAATCGAACTTACGTGCGTATTGCGAGCACATTGGAATCCCATTAGGCTCAGCTTGTCAACTGAAAACGCGTGCGTCCCCAGCTTCGCGACCACTTCGAACGTTGGAAGTGGGCGCAGCCTTAGCTCTCCAACCCATTACCTTCAAGCTGATGCGACCGGACATGGCTTCATCTGCTTTTGAAAACAGCCCGGACTATGTGCAATCCCTGGCCCGTGGACTGCGCGTGCTCAGCGCGTTCGGTCACGACCTGCCGCATGCCAATCTCTCCCTTGTCGCCGAGCGGATCGGCCTGTCACGAGCGGTCGCGCGGCGCAGCTTGTTGACGCTGCAGCATCTGGGTTACGTCGGAACGCGCGGCCGCAGCTATTTCCTCACGCCGCGCGTGCTCGAGTTGGGATTCAGTTTTCTGTCGTCGCTGGATTTGACCGAGGTTGCGCAGCAGGCGATGGAACTGCTGGCGCAGCGCGTCACCGAATCGTGTTCGATGGCGGTGCTCGATGGCAGCGATATCGTCTACGTCGTTCGCGTGCCGGTGCGACGCGTGATGACCATGGCGCTGGGTGTGGGCGCACGCCTGCCGGCATTCGCTGCGTCGATGGGCCGGGTTTTGCTGGCCGACCTGCCCAAACCGGCTCTGGACACCTGGATGCACGAAGCGACGTTTCAACGCTTCACGCCGCATACCGTGCGCGATGCAAAGGCGCTGAAAAAGGAAATAGCGCGCGTGCGCAGCCAGGGCTACGCTTTGACATCGCAGGAGCTGGAACTGGGTCTGTGCTCGATCGCCGTGCCCATTCGCAGCGCCACCGGCCGTGCGGTAGCAGCGCTGAACGTCAGCATGCAGTACAGCGAAGGCGCGCGTGTACGCGCCCAGAATCAGATTCTGCCGGAACTGCTCAAGACCCGCGATTCAATCGAACGATCGATACGGCAAGGCGGCTGGTTGCCGCACATGCACATGCGCAACGCTTATGAATAGCGTGTATCTGGTTGACGCGACGCGCACCCCGTTCGGCCGTTACGGCGGCGTCCTCGCATCGGTTCGCTGCGACGATCTGGCAGCGATGCCGATCAGCGCATTGATTGCGCGCCATCCGTCATTGGACTGGAGCGCGCTGGACGAAGTCATTCTCGGCTGCGCCAACCAGGCCGGCGAAGACAACCGCAACGTCGCGCGCATGGCGGTGTTGCTCTGTGGCCTGCCCGACACCATTCCGGCGGTGACCGTCAACCGCCTGTGCGCTTCGGGTCTGGAAGCCATCGGTCAGGCCGCGCGCGCAATCGCTTGTGGTGAAGCCGATATGGTGCTGGCCGGCGGGGTTGAAAGCATGACCCGCGCACCGTATGTCATGGCCAAGGCCGATACAGCGTTCGCGCGTGCGCAGGCGCTGGAAGACACCACTCTGGGCTGGCGTTTTGTCAACCCGCGCATACAGGCAAGTCACGGCGTCGACTCGATGCCGCAGACTGCAGAAAACCTGGCGCGCGAGCACGGCATCTCACGCGCCTGTCAAGATGCCTACGCGCTGCGCAGCCAGCAGCGCACCGCGCACGCGCAACAGGCCGGTTGGTGGGCGGAGGAAATTTCCGCGATAACTCTGGCGCATGGCCACACAACGCACATCGTCAGTGTTGACGAGCATCCACGCCCCGACACTTCAGCCGGTCAACTTGCCGCGCTGCGCCCAATTCTTGGGCCTGATACCAGTATCACTGCCGGCAACGCCTCGGGTCTGAACGATGGCGCGGTAGCAGTTTTGCTGGCATCGCAAACCGCAGTCGCGCGCTATGCATTGCAACCGATCGCGCGCGTGCTCGGCATGGCCTCGGCGGGCGTGGCGCCGCGGGTGATGGGGATCGGCCCGGTTGCAGCGATTGCCAAACTGTTGCTGCGCAGCGGATTGCGGCTAACGGATTTCGATCGGATCGAAATCAACGAAGCCTTCGCCGCACAGGTGCTTGCGTGCACACGCGCGTTGGCGCTGGCGGACGATGCCACACAGGTCAACGCCAATGGCGGCGCCATTGCGCTTGGCCATCCGCTCGGCGCCAGCGGTGCGCGATTGGCGATGACCGCAGCGTTTGCGCTGCGTCGCCACGGACAGCGCCGCGCATTGATCAGTCTTTGCGTCGGCGTCGGCCAGGGTCTGGCGTTGGCATTGGAACGCCCATGAATCGCAATCGATGACGGCTCACATGGACAGGACGAACGAATTCTGGTCGACTCCTCTGGCCAGTCGCTAGAATTCACCGGCCAATTGCTGAAAGTACTTTGAATGGGTGCGCCACCCGATGCGTCGCGCATCCTTTCCAGGCCGCCCTCCGCCCCATTGCAACGTTCCGGAATTGAATCAGGCATGACCACGGTTGCCGAACCCACGGGTTCTCTCTCACTCGCGTTGGCACATGCGGTTCGCCTGTTGGAAACCGACCCGTCGTTGGCCGCGGAGCAGGCCAGCGAAATTCTCAAGGTGGCGCCAGGACATCCGGCGACGCTGCGCTTGTTGGCCGCTGCGCACGCTGCCAGTGGCGATATCGACAAGGCGCTCGAGATCCTGCTCGCGTTGGTACATGAGCGCCCCGATGCTGCGCTCGCGCAATTCGATCTGGCGGTTGCGCTGGGTCGCACCGGGCGTACTCAAGAAGCCATTGCAAGACTGCAACAAACCTTGAAGGTAAAACCCGAACTGCCGCAAGGCTGGCGTGTGCTGGCCGATCTGCTGGTGAGCGTCGGCGACGCAGTCGGTGCCGACACGGCATACGTCCAGCACGTGCGTCATTCCACGCGCGATCCGCAGCTGCTGGTCATCGCAAAAGCGGTGCACGAAAACCAGCTTCCCGAGGCTGAATCGCAGTTGCGCCGACACCTGAAACGGACGCCGACCGATGTGGTGGCGATTCGCATGCTGGCGGAACTGGCGGAACGCCTGGGCCGCCACGAGGATGCCGAAAACCTGCTCGAACGTTGCCTGTCTCTGGCACCGGGTTTCCACGCCGCGCGCCAGAACTACGCGCTGATCCTGCATCGCGCCAACAAACCCACGGAAGCCTTGGTTCAGCTGGAACTTCTGCTGGCGCTGGACCCGACCAATCTTGGCCACCGCAATCTCAAGGCGGCGATCCTGTGCCGGATCGGCGAATATCCTCCCGCGATTGCCATCTATGCCGATATTCTCGCCGCGCATCCCCAGCAATCGCGGATCTGGATGAGCTACGGCCATGCACTGAAGACTGCTGGCGAGCAGGAAAAGGCCATCCATGCGTATCGACGCAGCCTCGATCTCGACCCGGGTTTTGGCGAGGTCTGGTGGAGCCTGGCCAATCTGAAGACGGTGCGCTTCTCTGCCGACGACCTGCAGGCAATGCGCGCTCTGCTGCAGCGGCCTGAGCTCAGTATCGAGCATCGTTTTCATGTGGAGTTCGCCATCGCCAAGGCACTGGAAGACAGCGCCGAGTACGCCGCTTCGTTTCAACATTACCTGCAGGGCAATGCGCTGCGCCGCAGTGTCATTCTGTACAACGCCGATGACACGTCGGCACGCGTCAAGCGCATCAAGCGCACTTATACCGAGTCGTTCTTCAAACAACGCGCCGGCGCCGGCAATACGGCAAGGGACCCGATCTTCATCGTCGGACTGCCGCGCTCAGGCTCGACCTTGATCGAGCAGATTCTGTCCAGCCATTCGGCGGTCGAGGGCACCATGGAACTGCCCGAGATCATCTCGATGACGCGTTCGCTGCGGCTGCAGAGCGAGTCGGAGTTTTCAACGCCCTACCACGATGTACTGGCCGAACTGGATGCCGATGCGCTCAGCACGCTCGGCACTCAGTATCTGGCGGGCACGCGCATCCAGCGCAAGACCAACGCTGCTTTCTTCATCGACAAGATGCCGAACAACTTCCTGCATATCGGCCTGATCCATCTGGCTTTGCCCAATGCCAGAATCATCGATGCCCGCCGCCACCCGTTGGCCTGCTGCCTGTCCGGGTTCAAGCAGCATTTCGCACGTGGGCAGAATTTTAGCTACAGCCTGGACGACATGGGCCGCTATTACCGCGACTACGTCGAGCTGATGGCGCACTTCGACGCGGTCCTGCCGGGTCGCATCCATCGCGTCTTCTACGAAAACATGATCGAAGATACCGAGGGTGAGGTGCGACGTCTGCTCGACTACTGCGGGCTTGGCTACGAAGATGGCTGCCTGCGCTTCTACGAAAACGAGCGCCCGGTGCGCACGGCAAGTTCCGAACAAGTGCGCAAGCCGATCTACCGCGAAGGAGTTGATCATTGGCAGCATTACGATGAATGGCTGGGGCCGTTGCGCACGGCTTTGGGTTCGACTTTGGATTGTTACCCCGCACCTCCGGTATTTTGACCCGTCCGTCGCTACTTAACGTAAACTTCACACCGCACCACACGCTACCCAACACGCGCGGAGAGAGCTCAACATGCATACTTCAGTCAAGGCAAAACCCAGGCCGACGGGCCTATCCAGGATGGCAAGGCTGCCGCTCGCCGCCGCCATCTACTTTGCGATCGGCTCGGCAGCTTTCGCCCAGGATGCTGAACCGGCTGCGCCGGCGGATGCGTCCAATGGTGAGACAACCGCCCTGGAAACGGTGACCGTCACCGCGCAAAAACGCACGGAGAACCTGCAGGAAGTGCCGATCAATATCCAGGTGCTCGGTACCGAACAGCTGGAATCGCTGAACGTTTCCGATTTCGATGACTACGTCAAATACCTGCCGAGCGTGTCGTACCAGAGCGCGGGGCCCGGATTTGCCCAGATCTACATGCGCGGTGTGGCCAGCGGCGGAGACGGCAACCACTCCGGCTCATTGCCCAGCGTCGGCGTCTATCTCGATGAGCAGCCGATCACCACGATTCAAGGTCCACTCGATATCCACGTCTACGACATCGAGCGCGTGGAAGCGTTGTCGGGCCCACAGGGCACGCTGTATGGCGCCAGCTCGCAAGCCGGCACCCTGCGCATCATTGCCAACAAGCCCGATCCGAGCGCATTCGCAGCCGGCTACGGCACCGAAGTCAACACGGTCAGCCATGGCGGCATTGGCTACGTAGGCGAAGGTTTCCTGAATCAGCCACTGTCCGAATCTGCCGCAATTCGCCTGGTCGGCTGGCACAAGCACGACGCTGGCTATATCGATAACGTTTTGGGCACGCGCACCTTCCCTTCCTGGGACGATGATTCCGGCGGCAACGGCACCATCAGCAATGCCGGTCGCGCCGAGGATGACTACAACGAAGTGGATACCACCGGCGCCCGACTCGCGCTGAAGCTCGATCTCAACGACAGTTGGACCATCAGCCCGACCGTGATGGGTCAGCGCCAGACCTCGAACGGCAGCTTCGCCTTCGATCCGAATGTGGGCGAGCTCGCACTCACCCATTTCTACCCGGAACGCGCAGAGGATCGCTGGACCCAGGCAGCACTGACCGTCGAAGGCAAGATCGGCAACTTCGACCTGACCTATGCTTTCGCGCACCTCAAGCGCGACGTCGATGTCGAGTCGGACTACAGCGACTATTCGTTCTGGTACGACACGCTGGGCGCCTACGGTGAGTATCTGTGTTCCGCGCTGGTAACCAATGCCGAAGGCGATCGCGTCTGCGCTGAAGGCGCCCTGGTCAACCCTTCGCAGTACATCCAGGGCATCGATGGCTACAAGAAAACCAGCCACGAACTGCGCATTGCCTCGCCCCAGGACGAGCGCTTCCGCTTCGTCGCAGGTGTTTTCCTGCAGGACCAGAAGCACGACATCGAACAGCGCTATCTGATCGACGGCGACCTCGCCGATGAGCTGTCAGTGACCGGCTGGCCGGACACCATCTGGTTGACCCAACAGGATCGCCGCGACAAGGACAGTGCGGTGTTTGGTGAACTATCGTTCGACTTCACCGACAAGCTCACCGCCACGCTCGGCGCGCGATTCTTCCGCGTCAATAACACTTTGAAAGGCTTCTTCGGATTCAGCGACGGCATCAGTGGTTCCACCGGTGAAGCCGCCTGTATTTCGGAAGAAGACTACGAAGGCGCACCCTGCCTGAGCTTTGACAAACGCGTCAAGGAAGACGGCAATATCGGCCGCTTCAACCTGACCTACCAGGTCAATGACGACGTGATGCTGTATGGCACCTGGTCGGAGGGTTATCGCCCCGGTGGTCTCAATCGTCGTGGCACGCTACCGCCGTATCTGTCGGACTTCCTGACCAACTACGAAGTTGGTTTGAAGAGCGCGTGGCTCGACAACAGCGTCATCTTCAATGCCGCGTTGTTCCGCCAGGAATGGGAAGACTTCCAGTTCAGCATCCTGGGCGCCAATGGCCTGACCGAAATCAAGAACGCCAACCATCTACGCGACCAATCGTTTCATGCTCTACGCGCTC
>JANMSL010000394.1:0-2225 GCA_031389245.1 Lysobacterales bacterium
AAATCCGTATCGGCCGCTGTTTGCCGGCGCCGATCAAGGTGCCGCAGTACTCGATTACATCCGCATGCTGTTCGAACGCAGCGTGCCTGCGGCGGAGGTGGCGGCGATCCTGGTTGAGCCGATTCAGGGCGAGGGCGGCTATTTGCTGCCGCCCGAAGGATTTCTCGCTGGTTTGCGCGCGTTGTGCGATGCGCACGGCATTCTGCTGATCTTCGATGAAGTGCAATCCGGCGTTGGCCGCACCGGAAAGATGTTCGCCTGCCAGCACTGGGGCGTGACACCGGACATCATGACGCTGGCCAAGGGACTCGGATCAGGATTACCCATTGGTGCGGTCGTTGCGCGAAAATCGTTGATGGCGCAATGGAAGCGCGGCGCACACGGCAATACCTATGGCGGCAATCCGATCTCCTGCGCCGCGGCCAATGCCACGCTCGATCTGGTCAGCGGCAGCATGGTCGACAATGCGGCAAGTGCCGGCGCGCATTTCATGACGAGGCTGGATGAGTTGGCGCCCGACTATCCCTGCATCGGCAGCGTGCGCGGCAAAGGCTTGATGATTGGTATGGAGCTGATCGAAGCCGATGCGGCACGATCACCAGCGCGTGCATTGTGTGATGCGGTCATCACCCGCGCCTTCCACAACGGCTTGTTGCTGTTGTCTTGTGGCGCCAGTACGGTGCGCTTCATGCCGCCATTGAATGTCAGCACCGAACATATCGACGAGGCGCTCGCAATGCTGCGGGCCAGTCTCGATCAAGCGCTGCGTCGGGGCGCCTGAACCTATGCACGCGCACGCGACGCGGTGGCTGATTGCCGGAGTGCTCCTGGGTTGCGTCTTTCAGTCGCCGGCGACAACGCCCAACCAGCGCTTCACCGTCACCGATCTGGCGCGGGTCGCGGACGTCAGCGAACCGACGCTGTCGACGGACGGAGCCTACCTCGCCTACACCGTCACCACTGCCAATCTCGAAGAAGATGTCGGCCAGTCGGATCTGTGGCGCGTACGATTCGATGGGCGCGAGCGCGTGCAGTTGACACACACGCCCGATAGCAGCGAGTGGCGACCGCAGTGGTCCGCAGACGGCAAGTCGCTGGCGTTTCTTTCCGATCGCGCGTTTGCCGACGATGCTGATCCAACTACCCAGGTCTGGTTGTTGGCAACCAGTGGCGGCGAAGCGCGGCGGCTGACCAGCTTCGCCAGCGGGGTCGAAGATTTTGTGTGGTCACCGGATGGCAGGCAGCTGGCCTTGATCGCGCTCGATGCCGAATTTCCAGCGGGTGCTCCAAGGCCGACGAATCCCGCGCCGATTGTGATCGACCGTTATCAATTCAAGGAGGACGGCCGCGGCTATCTCGGCGCGAGGCGCATGCACCTCTATCTGTTCGACATTGCCAGTGGCAAGGTACAGCAACTCACTACTGGCGCGCACGACGAGCAATTGCCGGCATGGTCTCCGGATGGAAAGTGGATCGCTTATGTCAGCAAGCGTGGCGCCGATCCCGACCGCCATCTCAACTTCGATATCTATCTGATCGAACCTAAAGTCGGCGCGAGCGAGCGCCAGCTGACCACGTTTTCTGGATCCGATCTCGACCCGTATTGGGAAACCCGTCCGGCGTGGAGCCCCGACAGCACACGTATCGCCTATCTGCAAAGTGGTGAAGATCGTTGGATTTACTACGCGCCGTGGCAACTGGCAGTTATCAGTATTGCCAGTGGCAAATCGAAGCAACCGGCACTGATCGACCGTTGTTTCAGCAAACCGCACTGGGCGCCGGATGGCAAGAGTATCTACACCCTGATTGAACAAAGCCGTGTCACCCATCTGTCGCGCATCGACTTGCCCAGTGGCGACATTACCGAGCTCACTCAGGGCGATCGCTTCGACTACGACCTCGACGTGTCGGCCAACGGGCGCGTGGTCGTTCTCGGCGGTGGCGATCGGCGTCCCTACGAAATAGCAGCGGTCGAGGGCAAGCGCTTGCGCGCACTGAGTGATCACAATGCCTGGCTGAGTGAGAAGTCCTTGGCGACCGTAGCAGCGATCCATTTCCGCAGCGCGGATGGCACGGCGCTGGAAGGCATGCTGGTCAAACCCGTGGACTACAAGCCGGGCAAAAGTTATCCCACGATCTTGCGGCTGCATGGTGGACCGGTATACCAATTCAGCCATGAATTCATGCCGGACTGGCAGGCTTACGCCGCGCGCGGATACGCCGTG
>JANMSL010000424.1:0-12010 GCA_031389245.1 Lysobacterales bacterium
GTTGGACCGAGCCAGTGGCATTGCTGCTGCTCAACACCATCATGATGCTGGGTGCCGCCGTTGCGGTGCGCAGCGAACTGCATTTCGGTTTCGTCATCGCAGTCGATTCGTCACCACCCCGCCTGCGTTTGTTGCTGCAAACCGTATCCCGCGGGCTGATCGTGCTGATCGGCGCCGCGCTGTGTTTCTGGGGCCTCATGCTCAGCATCGATAGTTGGCCGATCGCGATGGCGGGCGCACCGTTGTCACAAGGGCTGACATTTGTTCCGCTGGCAACCGGCGGCGCTCTGATCGCGTTGTTTGCGCTCGAACTGTTGTGGCCGCACGCCGCAGTGACCGAGGAGCCCTGAGCATGGCGATCACGTTGCTCTTCGGTGTTTTCGCACTGCTGTTGATTATCGGCGTCCCGGTGGCATTTGCACTCACCGCCGCTTCTGTCGCCACCGTGCTGTATCTCGGACTGCCGCCCATTCTGGTGGTGCTGCAACTGAACTCCGGTGCCAATGCCGTCACCCTGATCGCGATTCCCCTGTTCATCTTTGCCGGAGAGATCATGCTGCGCGGCGGCATTTCGGCGCGCATCATTGCGCTCGCCGCGGCCATGGTCGGTCGACTGCGCGGCGGTTTGGCACAGGTCAATGTGGCGTCGTCGTTGATGTTCGGTGGCGTCTCCGGATCTGCGCTTGCAGATGTATCAGCGGTGGGCAGCGCCATGGTGCCGCAGATGATCGAACGCGGTTTTCATCGTGATTTCGCCGTCAACGTGACCATCAGCGCCGCACTTGCCGCCCTGCTGGTGCCGCCCTCGCACAATCTGATCTTGTATTCCGCGTCAGCGGGCGGCGGCATCTCGATCTCGGACCTGTTCACTGCGGGCATTGTGCCGGCATTGCTGTTGACCCTGGCCCTGATGATCACCGTCTACGTGATCGCGCGCCGACGCAACTATGCCACCGAGGCTTTTCCGGGATGGAACGCGTTGCTGCTGCGTCTGGTTTCAGCGCTGCCCGGATTGCTGCTGGTCGGAGTGATCTTCGGCGGCATTCGCGCTGGAGTATTCACCGCAGTCGAAAGCGGCGCTGTGGCGGTGCTGTATGCGCTCGCAGTTACCGCGCTGCTGTATCGGCAGCTGGCGTGGCGCGACTTCGGCGAGCTGTGCATGCATGCGGCGCGCAACACCGGAATGATCCTGTTTGTCATTGCCGCCGCGGCCGCGTTCGGCTGGCTGCTCGCTTACCTGCAAGTACCCGCGGCCACGGTAGCTGCATTGGGTGGCGTGGCCGACAACAGAATCATGGTGCTGTTGTTCATGGCGTTGATTTTTCTCGCGCTGGGAACCTTCATGGATCTGGCGCCAATGATCATCATCTGTACCCCGATTTTTCTTCCGGTCGCGCGCGCGGTCGGCGTTGATCCGTTGCAGTTCGGCGTGATCCTGGTGCTTACCGGTGGCATCGGGTTGATCACGCCACCGGTGGGCTCGGTGATGTTCGTTGGCTGCGCCCTCGGCCGCATCAGCGTTGGCGAACTGATGCGCACGATATGGCCGTTTTACCTAGCCATGCTGAGCGTGTTGCTGCTGGTGATTTTCATACCTGGACTTTCGCTATGGCTACCGCAGGCATTGAGGTAGCCCGTCTTGCGCCGAGGTCATCGCGGCACCGTGGCCGGCACTGCTCAATCCATCTGCACTAAGGAAGGTCGGTATAAGTCACCACTTCGTCTTCGCTGTACAGCTTATCGTTTGCCATACCCTGGTTTTCAACAGCGGCGCCGGTCGCTCTTGACAGCGCGGCGGGTCAACCAGCGGTTTTTCTCCCCCTGACTCAGGGAGCAATCCAGGCTCCAAACATGTACAGAGGTTCTCCAACTACCTGCACTCACCGGTGCAACGCGCCCCGAGCTTGCCAATTCGTACCCGCCAGATAGGCACGAATCATGGCCTGCTTGAACGCGTCGGATTGCCGTAAGACCGCGGGAAACACCGTATCCAGTTGCAGCCAAAGGTCGATATCCGTGGCACTTCCGTCGCATTGCCGCGCGAGTTGAAGCAGGCGTCCAGCACTTGGATCCACCAAAGTTCTTGCCTCACCTTCGGCATGGCGAACAAACTGCAGCCAGGCAGCGATCGGCACGCACAGCCGATCGATCGGGCGCTCGGCGGCGAGCGCATCCACGATCGTTCCAATCAGTCGGAACGGAAGTTTCTGCGATCCGTCCCAGGCAATCTGCGCCAGTTCGTGGCGGATTTCCGGATTACGAAAACGTTGCAGTATGGCTTCGACATATGCGTGCAGATCCAGTCCCGGCGGCGCGCGAAGCGACGGCAGTATGTCGTCCAGCATCAGAGTACGCACAAAACCTGCGAGCGCTGCATCAGCCATGGCTTCGGCTACCGTGCAGTAACCCGCAGGCAACCCGAGGTAGGACAGCGACGAATGCGCGCCATTGAGTAACCTCAGCTTGGCCTGCACGAACGCAGGCACATCGTCGGTCAGCGTGACCCCCACACGCTCGAAGTCCGGGCGCTCGTTGCAAAAGCAATCTTCGATGACCCATTGGGTGAAGGCTTCGCGCTGCACTGGCCAGGCATCCTGTACTCCGAGCGCTGCCGCCACGCGAGCGCGCAGTGCGGAATCGGTGGCCGGCACAATGCTGTCGACCATGCTTCGTGGGAAACAGGCGTGCCGCTTGATCCACTGCGCCAAGTCGCGATCCGCCAGTGTTGCCAATGCCACCACGGCGTTGCCGAGACGATGCCCATTGTCGACGACGTTGTCGCAGCTGATTGTGGTGAACGGCGCAATTCCTGCGGCACGACGCAGACGCAATGCCTCAACCAGATAGCCGATGGCACTGTTGGGTGCTCGAGGATAGGCACAGTCATGCTCGATGTCGGCATGCTGAAAATCCAGCGTGCCATCGGCGAGCAAACAGTAGCCTTTCTCGGTAATCGTCAGCGTCACGATGCGGGTGTCGACTGACGCCATGCGCGCCAATACCCTTTGGCGATCTTGCGGCGACACCAGCAGTTCGCGTATCGATCCGATGACACGATAGGCGATGGTTTCGTCCAACACCGCGACCGCGTAGAGCCCGGCTTGAGGTTGCAATGCGTCACGCACGCCGGGGCTTTTCAGTGCCACCGCCGAAATGGCCCAGCGTGGATCGGTCTTCAATACTTCGTCGAAATACCAGGCCTGATGCGCTCGATGAAATGCCCCCGGACCAAGATGCACGACGCCGATCTGCGCACGTAGCACTTCGGGCGAGGGCACACTGATGCCGACCGGCATATGGCGCTCATTCAAGCGTGACATACCAACAGCGCAATCAGCGCCCACGGCTTCAGCGTCGGCAGTGGTCACAGCGTCACTCCGCTCTTCCACAATGCGATCTCGCGTTCCTCATTGATCTCGTTTCGCGCGCGTTGCCCCGAAGCCGTGGCAACCACGAGCGCGAGCAATTCGTCGGTCGCCCGTTCGGGGGTTTTCTGGTCCAGCACGCACCCGGCATCGAAATCGATCCATCGCGGTTTGGCCGCGGCCAATGCCGAGTTCGAGGAAATCTTCAGTGTCGGCACCGGGAAGCCCAGCGGCGTACCGCGGCCCGTTGTGAACAACAGCACGGTGGCACCGGCCGCTACCAACGCGGTCGAGGACACGGCGTCGTTGCCTGGCGCTTCCAACAGTGTCAGCCCATGGCGCTTGGCCTGCTCGCCATAGCGCAGAACCTGGGTCAACACACTGTGTCCACCTTTCTGCACCGCCCCCAGAGATTTTTCTTCCAGCGTGGTGATGCCACCGGCGATATTCCCGGGCGATGGATTCTCATGCACAGATTGGCCGTGATCGAGGAAGTAGCGTTTGAAATCATTGACCACGGCGGCCACTTGGTAGAACACCGATTCACTCTCAGCGCGGGCCATCAACAAATGCTCGGCGCCGAAAATCTCGGGAATCTCGCTGAGGATCGGGGTACCGCCCGCGGCTGCCACCCGATCCGCAATGCGCCCGACCAGTGGGTTTGCGGTCATGCCGCTGAACGCATCTGAGCCGCCGCATTTCAAACCGATGACCAGCTCGGACAACCCACAGGGTTCGCGTCGGTCGTGTTCCACCACCGCCACCAGTTCGGCAACCGCAGCCAGACCTTGCGCCAGTTCGTCATCGCTCGACTGCGCATTGAAATAGCGCACGCGGGATGCATCAAGCACGCCCATGCTCTGAATCAGCGCCGCCACCTGCAAAGACTCGCAGCCCAGCCCTACGATCAACACGCCACCGGCATTGGGATGTCGCGCCAGGCTGGCGATGACGTTGCGCGTGCGCTGCAAATCATCGCCCAGTTGCGAGCATCCAAACGGATGCGTCAACGCGAGCACGCCATCGATGCGCCCGGCGAACTGCACATTGGCGCGTTCGGCAATACGTTGTGCAGTGCGCGCTACGCAACCGACCGTGCACAGAACCCAGATCTCGTTGCGCGTGCCGGTGCGACCATCGGCACGGCGATAACCCAGAAATCCGCCATCGGTGCTTCGAGTTTGAACACTGGCAGCCGCGCTCACCTGCGCTGGTGCGTATCGATATTCAATCGTTCCGCTCAGTCCGGTGACCAGGTTGTGACTGTGCACCCAATCGCCCGGTTCGATGTCGGCGCTGGCGGTGCCGATCGGAAATCCATACTTGAGCAAGACTTCACCGATCCCGATGGCGCGCAATGCAAACTTGTGGCCTTGGGGAATCGCCACCTTGAGTTCCACCAGCAACTGCCCCAGACGCAGCTGCTCTCCCGCCGCCAACGCCACCAGGGCAATCGCAACGTCATCCGTCGCGGTTACCCGGTGCGCCCGGCTGAGGACGCTCGCTGGTTGGAACAGGGGCTGTGCAGAGCCGCTCATATGCGCTAGTGTGCCAGTTCAGGAAACCGGTGTCATTACATCGCAGACAGCGTCCGATGTCGAGTGGACAGTGGCCGCCATGTGCAGCGAGCCGAACGGCAAGGCATGCGGCACTGGCTGCGACGGCAAGACCGCGATCTATGGTGCTACGGTCGGGCGACAGAGCGGCGGCGCTGAGCCACAATTCAGCATCCGTCCGCGCATGGCAGCTGATCGGGTCCACTTCCACAGCAATCGGATGCCCGGCATGAGTGTTGCATTCTCCTTCAGGAACATGAGATGACTGCGAACCGCAAGGCAGCAGGCGCCGATCGAAAGTCAACGCAGATCAGCACTGGCAGCGGACGCGCGGGCCAGGCCACGATCAACGACATAGCGCGCCTTGCAGGCGTCTCCAAGAAAACCGTGTCGCGGGTCATCAACCGTTCGCCACTGGTGCATGAAGACACCCGCGACAAGCTGTTGACGCTGATGCACGAGCAAGGCTACGTCCCCGATCCACAGGCGCGCGGACTGGCGTTCAGGCGATCTTTCCTGATCGGTTTGGTTTACGACAATCCAAACGCGCAGTACATCGTCAATATCCAAAACGGAGCCTTGGACACTCTACGCGGCTCGGGCTTTGAACTGGTGGTGCATCCCTGTGACAGCAAAAGTGCCGATTTTGTCGCTGGCGTGCGCCAGTTTGTGGTGCAGCTCAAGCTGCACGGTGTGATCTTGTTGCCGCCGGTTTCCGAAGACGCGGCGTTGGCCGCGGCATTGAACGAGCTTGATTGTCGCTATGTGCGCATCGCCTCAGTGCAGCTGGACGCACCCGAACACCTGATTGTTTCCAACGATCGCGAAGCCGCCGCCGAAGTCGCTGACTACCTGGAATCACTCGGCCATCGTGATATCGGCCTGATCACCGGACCACGCAACTACCGGTCCACGCTGGAGCGTGCCGAGGGCTTTACCCAGGCGCTGTCCAAACGCGGTATCACCATGCCCAAGCAGCGCATCGAGGAAGGCGGTTACACCTTTGAATCCGGTGTCGCCAGCGCCGAACGGCTGCTGGCCCAATCGCCGCGCCCGACAGCGCTATTCGCCTGCAACGATGAGATGGCAGCGGGCGCGTACAAAGCGGCGTATCGACTAGGGTTGAAGATCCCCGAGCAACTGTCGGTGGTGGGCTTCGACGACAGCCCACTGGCTTCACGGCTGTGGCCACCGCTGACTACAGTACGCCTGCCGATCCGTGAAATGGGACGCAATGCCGCCGCCATGTTGATGGCAGATCCGACCAGTGCCGATGCATACCGGCACAGCAACGTGTCGCCGCATTTGGTCACGCGCGATTCCTGTCAGCCACCGCCCTAGGGCCAGCGGTTCGAGCGCGCAACCGGGGACCTGATCACCCCTCGCTGGTCACTCGGACAGCAACAATAATGTTGGGTCCACGCACAGCGCGGAGCCACAGGTGCATCTCCTGGGGCCGACCTGCGGGCGGACGCCTGCAGCAAACCCAGCCATAATGACACCGGTTTCCTTCGGCGCATATTTTCTCT
The DNA here is from genome assembly GCA_031389245.1 of Lysobacterales bacterium. Taxonomy (GTDB): domain Bacteria; phylum Pseudomonadota; class Gammaproteobacteria; order Xanthomonadales; family Ahniellaceae; genus 0-14-3-00-62-12. Next base: position 6,451 of record JANMSL010000424.1, read on the forward strand.
ATGATTGGACTATCCGACGCGCGCCAACGACGAACAAGTCCATGAGCCAAGCCCTGACCAGCCACGACGACAGACTGTTCCCCGCCGATCCGTCAATACGCTCGGTCGCGCGCCAGCTCTACGCTTCGATTTGCGAGCTGCCAATCATCAGCCCGCACGGTCATACGGATGCGCAATGGTTTGCCAGCGATGATGCATTCCCGAATGCGACCGAACTGTTGCTGGCGCCCGATCACTATCTGTATCGCATGCTTTACAGCCAGGGCATCGCCTTGAACGACCTCGGCGTAGCCTCGCGCAATGGTCCATCGAACGCCGATCCGCGCGCTGCCTGGCGACTGTTCGCCAGTCATTGGCACTTGTTCCGTGGCACTGCATCGGCGCAGTGGCTCAGTCATGTTTTCGTCAATGTGTTTGGTCTGCAGGTGCGACTGGACGCAGCCAGCGCTGACCACTACTACGACCACATCAACCAGGCACTGACCCGACCCGAATTTCGGCCGCGTGCGCTGTTTGAACAATTCCGCATCGAGGTGTTGGCGACGACTGAGTCACCGATCGATACGCTGGCCCATCATCACAAGTTGCAAGCCGAGTGGTCGGGACGAGTGATCAGCGCTTATCGTCCCGATGCAGTGATCGATCCAGAGCACGAGCAGTTTCGCGAAGCACTGCTGCAATTCGCCGAAATCACCGGAGAAGACGTCTACGACTGGAATGCTTATCTGCGCGCGCACCGCAAGCGCCGACAGGACTTCATCGCCATTGGCACCACTTCGAGCGATCATGGTCATATCACCGCCCGCACGGCCGACTTGACGCCGACCGAGGCCAAGACCTTGTTCGTTCGAATTCTGTCGGGGAGTTACAGCGCTGCCGACGCCGAGCAGTTCCGTGCGCAGATGCTGACCGAAATGGCACGCATGAGCCTTGACGACGGGTTGGTGCTGCAGATACATCCGGGCGCGTTGCGCAACCACAACCGCTCCCTGTTCGAGCGCTTCGGCCGAGACAAGGGCGCCGACATTCCATCTCCCACCGAGTATGTGCGCGCGCTGCAGCCACTTCTCGATCGCTACGGCAACGATCCACGACTGTCGATCATTGTGTTCACGCTGGACGAAACCAGTTACTCACGCGAACTGGCGCCGTTGGCCGGTCACTATCCGGCGCTGAAGTTGGGGCCGGCTTGGTGGTTCCACGACAGTCCGGAGGGCCTGATGCGATTTCGCGAACAGACCACCGAGAGCGCCGGCTTCTACAACACCGTTGGCTTCAACGATGACACCCGCGCTTTCCTGTCGATTCCGGCGCGACACGACACTGCCCGCCGCGTCGATTGTGCGTTTCTGGCGAGGCTGGTGACCGAGCATCGGCTCGATCTGGACGAGGCGCACGAAGTCGCCATTGATCTCACCTATCGGCTACCTCGACGCGCCTACAAGCTAGACCATCCGGCGAACTGACCGGGTTCGCTGACAAGGATTCTCATGTACGACAAAACCTACCATGCTACCCATCCGGAAATGATGGCCACTGCCAGCAACGAGCAGTTGCGCGATCGTTATCTGATGGGAGATCTGTTCGCTGATGAGCAGATCCGGCTCAACTACACGCACTACGAACGCTTCGTGATCGGCGGAGCGGCACCGCTGCGCCAATCGCTCAAACTTCCCGATCAATCCGAACCAGCATCGGCCAAAGGCACACCTTTTCTCAGTCGACGAGAACTGGGAGTGGTCAATGTTGGCAGCGGAACTGGCAGCGTGCGGGTTGACGGCACGCGCTTCGAGCTCAAGCCCAGAGACGGACTCTATGTGCCCATGGCAAGCAAAGAAGTGATTTTCGAGTCGGTGGATGCGAATGATCCCGCGCGTTTCTATCTTGCCTCGACGCCGGCACACGCGCGCCACGTCACCACGCATATATCCATCGACAAGGCAGTACCACTGCAACGCGGCGCACTGGAAACGTCCAACCAGCGCACGATTTTCCAATATATTGTGCCGGCCACATGCGCTTCTTCACAGCTGCTGTTGGGACTCACTGTGCTCGACACCGGCAGTGTCTGGAACACCATGCCGCCGCATCTGCATGACCGCCGCTCCGAGGTGTATTTCTATTTCGAACTGAAGCCCGACCAGCGCGTGTTTCATTTCATGGGTGAACCCGATTCAGCTCGACACATTGTGGTCGCCAACCAGCAAGCGGTGGTATCGCCACCGTGGTCGATCCATATGGGCTCGGGCACCAGCAACTACTGCTTCATCTGGGCCATGGGCGGAGAAAATCTTGACTACACCGATATGCAGGTACTGGACATCTGTCAGTTGAAATAACGCCAGGTAAAAAACGCTCAGCGTGCCCGGACGGTGCTGGCCTGCACCACGAAAGTCCGGGCAGGCTGCGCCCTGGGTCGGCCACGCTTCGCGCGTGCCCGCTCGCGTCCGGCCTGATCGACATCGGTCGTTGGCGCTAGGTAACCTCTTAACAAGTTCGGAGCCGCGATAGCCCCCTGAGTCAGGGGGCGAAAAACCGCAGGTTTTTTGGGGTTTGGCAAGCAATAAGCAGTGTGGCGAAGACGAAGTGGTGACTTATTCAGACCTTTCCTAGGAACGGAGATCGTTAAATGGGAAATGCACTGTTCGACCTGACCGGCAAGACGGCACTGATCACGGGCGCCAATACCGGGCTGGGCCAAGCCATCGCCATAGCCTTGGCTGGCGCTGGCGCCGATATAGCGGCGGTGGGAAGAAGCGATCCCGAAGCGACCGCGGATGCTGTGCGAAAAACCGGGCGACGCTTTTTCTGGTTCAAATGCGATCTGGAAAACATCCAACCATTGCCCGGCATCGTAGCTAGCGTCGTCGCCGAGTTTGGTGCGCTCGACATTCTGGTGAACAATGCCGGCACGATTCGGCGCAGCGACGCGCTCGACTTCAGCGAAGCTGACTGGGACGCGGTCATGGACGTCAATCTGAAAAGCGTCTTTTTTCTATCGCAAGCCGCAGCACGCTGGATGGTGGCGCGGCAGCGCCCTGGCAAGATTATCAATATCGTCAGCATGCTGTCCTTCCAGGGCGGCATCCGCGTGGCATCGTACACCGCCAGCAAGTCTGGGCTGCTGGGACTAACCCGTCTGCTCGCCAACGAATGGGCCGCGAGTGGCATCAACGTCAATGCCATCGCGCCTGGCTATTTTGCAACCAACAACACCGAAGCGCTGCGCGCCGACCCAACACGCAATCGCGACATCCTCGCGCGCATCCCCGCTGCACGCTGGGGACGCCCCGAAGACTTGGGCGGAGCCGCGGTATTTCTCGCGTCACCGGCATCGGACTATATGCATGGCGCGGTAGTGCCGGTCGATGGCGGCTGGTTGGGGCGCTGACGTGCGTCGCTGGCAAGGCTGCATCAGCGTTGTGTTGCTCTGTGTACTGGCTTCGAATGCAAATTCCGAGAACGCGACAGCGCAACGCATTTTTATCGTCGGCGATTCGACCGCCAGCGATTACGGACCCGAGCGAGCGCCGCGCACCGGATGGGGTCAAGTGTTCAACGAGTATTTCGATGCCGGCGTCGCGATCCACAATCACGCCCAAAGCGGCCGTAGTTCACGCAGTTTCATCCAGCAGGGTTTCCTGAAGCCCATTGAGCGCGAGCTTGGGACCGGTGATCTCTTGCTGATCCAGTTCGGTCACAACGACGAAAAGATCGATGACGCCACCCGCTACAACGAGCCCCACTCTGCGTTTCCACGCTGGCTGATGCGCTACATCGATCTGGCCCGTGCGCGCGACGCGGTGCCGGTGCTGATCACTCCGGTGGCGCGACGGCAATTCGAGCACGGTAAGCCAGTCGACAGTCACGCGCTCTTCGCCCAGGCCGTGCGTCAGCTTGCCGAATCGCGGCACATTGCCTTGATCGATCTTAATGCCAGCAGCATGCGCCTGATCAGTGCACTCGGCGAGTCCGGATCCAGGCGCTATTACCTCTATGACCGGGTCTCGGCCAGCACCGACAACACGCATTTCAACCGCCACGGCGCCAGCGCGATCGCCTGCCTGGTGGCAGGAGCACTGGTCGAGCAACAGCCTGCACTGGCCAAGCATGCGCGTCGCGATTTCGCCTGCGGGGCCGACATTACGCAAGTGCAGGCACATCCGGCGTTAGTGGAGCAAGAGCGCGACCGACGCATCGAACAGCCCGGTCCACATGGCGGCGCCGGCAGCACTACCGCGCACAATTTTTTTCGTGAGGCGCCCGACCTCGGAATGGTGTTGCGAAAACGCGTGCTGCATTCCGGCGCCTCCATTGGCCCACACCGCAACAACAAGGACGAGATCTTCTACGTCGTCAGCGGCGAAGGATTTGCGCTGGTGGATGGACAGGAACATGCGCTGCGCGCTGGCAGCGCGCTGCTGTCGCGCACCGGGGGATTGCATGCCATCCATCAAAGCGGTGCTGCAGATCTGGTCTTGCTAATCACCTATCAATCACCGCAAGCGCCAGCGCTGCCGCCGGCGCGCTAGCTCGCTCCATCGAGCTGCGCACGCCAACGCTGCGCCTGCACGCGCAAGTGCTCGGCCGAAACCGGCTTGCGCATGAAAGCATCGAACCCGGCATCGCGGCAACGTTGTTCTGTGTCAGCGCCACTGCGCGCAGTCACCGCCACGGCAAGCAGTCCGGCGGGTGCACTGCTACGAAGCAGAGCGATCAGCTGCAATCCATCGATTCCAGGAAGATCCAGATCGAGCAATGCAATGCGGTCTCTGCCAGGTTGGAACCGCGAGAGTGCGTCGAGCGCATGCGGTGCCACTTCGACCCTGGCACCCAAGGCCTCAAGTAGCCGCGCATTCACTTCGCGAATCACCGCATCGTCTTCGACCACCAACACACCAATGCCCGCCAACGGTCGATCACTGTCGGCATGCGCATTTGACGTATTGGTAGCCACTTCGTCGGGCACAATACTCGCTTCAAGCGGCAGCCGAACACTGAATCTACTGCCCTCAGCTGGCACACTTCGAACCTCGATCGATCCGCCCAGCACGCGCACCAGCTGAGCGGTGATGGCTAAGCCAAGGCCACTGCCTCCCTTGAGTTTGCCGGACTCGGTCTGGCGGAACCGCGCAAACAGCATGGCGAGCTGTTCTGCACTCATGCCCGCACCCGAGTCGATGACTTCGATCAACATCGTCCCAGGTTCGATCCGGGATACCTGCATGCAGACTTCGCCATCCTCGGTGAACTTCAATGCGTTGTTCACCAGGTTAAGCAGAATCTGCTTCACGCGGCGCCCGTCACAGCGGATCCATTTTGGAAAATCCGTCTCGAGATCGGTCACCAACTTGATGCCACGCGCCTGGGCCAACGGCGTTTCCAGCGAGCGCACGTCTTCGATCAGCGCGATGATGTCGGTGGCTTGCAGGTTCAATTCCAGCTTGCCGGCCTCAATACGCGACAGGTCGAGCAGATCGTTGATCAACCTCAGCATGTGCTCACCAGATCGCTTGATGCTGATCGTCCAGCGATACTGATCGTGGTCGAGCTTTGATCG
>JANMSL010000444.1:0-7177 GCA_031389245.1 Lysobacterales bacterium
TCCTGCATATTGTGCAATAGAATTTCGTCGTAGCAGGCGCCGTTCTGGCACAGGTCAGCGACCTTGGCCTCTCTCCATTGCTGGAACGGCAGGCCCGCGCAAACCCCTTTGCAGCCGGTCTGGTTGTCACGCCACAGAGACTGGATTCCGGCGTGCTGGAGTACGTGCAGCAGCGACTCCTGACTGCGAATGCGCGCCTCGTCGTAGTCGCGCCTGCCAATTGCGGAGAACATGCAGGGCAATGACACTTCGGTCGCAGTGCCACAAGATCGCACGTCACTGAAATTGACCACGTTCAGTGCACGCAGCTCGGGCGTGGTGTCGCGGGCATAACCGTTCAGTCCCCAATTCTGGGCGCGCACGGTTTCACCGACAATGATGACCAGCAGACGTGGCCGCGCCGCTTCCGCTCGGTCGGCTACTCGTGCATCGGTACCAACCGGGATCAACACTTGCTGCGCCTGCTTCACATCGGACCAGAGCACCTGGGCGGCGGCGTACAGATAGTTGCCCGGCGTGACAAGATAACGCACCTCTTTGTGGGTGCGCATCAGCGTCGACAGGTCACGGAACGCGAGCAGCATTCCGCTCGCGGCCAAGCCGATTGCGCCGCACAGACTGAGTACGCGGACCAAAGTGGCCTGCGTCCAACGACGGCGAAATACGCGCACCCGCCACAGAATCACGAGCGGTGGCAACGCGAGCAACAGCACACGCAGGATAAAACCCGAGGAAATCAGTTCGCGCGCTTCGTGGTATTCGGTGTGCAAAACATTTCGCACCATGTCCGCATCGAGAAACACCGCAAACTGATCCTGATAGTACGCAGCCGTCGCGGTCACTACCAGCATCAGGCCAAGCAAAGGCTTGATGATCCAACGATTGGCCACGCAGATCAGCAGGACGAAATGCAGGCCGCACATGGCGATAAATGTGCCGATAACGAACCGCCAGGTGCCGGTGGAAGTGAGCAACCGACCTTCGAGTGCGGCACTCCAGAAAGAAACATTGCAAGTCAACGCGACGTAGACGCAGGTCAGCAGAGTGAGCGCTTCGACACTGACTTCGGGCTGCCATTGGCGCAGCCGATCGCTCGCTGCGCGCACGTTCATCGCGCTGACCCGGCGACGTGCGGACGCATTGCAATATGCATGGCCAACGCCGTCATCCAGCACACCAGCAGTGCGACCACATCATGCGAAGCAAAATGGGCACCGCGCAATTGCTGCGATATGCCGAACACCGCGCCGAGCAACAGGCCCAGCGTCAGACCATGCCAACGCCAGCGCGGCGCGGTGACTGAGAAATAGAAATACAACGCTACCCAGGCATAACCCGCACTGGCATGGCCGGAAGGGAAACAGCCCGAGGAACGAAGCCCGCTGGGACGTACGTCGAATAGACCAAAATACGGCCGCAATCCGCCGTAGGCTTGCATATCCCACGGACAATCCATCGCGATCAGTGATTTAAGCGCGGTCACCAGACACGTAGCCAAAAGGGTGGACAACAGCAACACGGTCAGTGGTCGTCGCAACGCTGCCAGAGCGTGGGTGCGCTTGCTTTTCCACCATGCCCAAAAGACTGCGCACCACAGCACCAGACTCAGGTACTTTCCGCCGGGATGAATCCACCGACTGGTGATCACATGCCTTTTCAACAGCCAGTGCCCGCCTTGCCACGCGTAGATCTGGTCGGCGATCCAGCGGTTTCCGGACAGATACTCCAGCCAGAACAGCATTGCGGCGGCGAAAAGCAGTGGCAAAACGAGGTGGATGAAGTAGATGTTTTCAGCCGCGTCCGCAGCGGCCGACGGCAACGCAGCCGTGAAGCGAGCATGCGCAGCAGGCGAATCGCCAAACGGATCGTGCGGATGAACGAGAGAATCGAGAGGTGTGAGCATCCGGCGCATTCAGTGCGTGTCGATGGCACAGGCGCGATCGACTTCGCTGCCTTTGTACGCAGGTACGCGTCGGGGGAATGTCGGACAGTGGTTAGTCGAGCGTTAAATGCATTCGTGCTACGAACCGTTGCACGGGTCTGTTGCTGCTGATCGCGATGCCCGATGGGGCACTGGCTAGTCACCGCCCACGATCAAGCTCCGGCGCAGATCCAGAATCATGAGCGTGCCCGCATCATGTGTGGATTGCACCTCCAGCCGCCATGAGAGGTGTTCGCAGAAGCGCGCGATCAGCGCCAGACCAATGCCTTGACTACCCCTACGCTCACCGCTGCGTGCCAGCGTCGCATAGAGTTGACTGATCTCCTCGGGCGTCATGCCGTGCCCACTGTCCTGGATGCGCACCACGCCGGCGGGTTCCACCGATATCTGAATCCGTCCGCGATCGCTGTTTTCAATCGCATTGCGCAGCAAATTGGAGATCGCGATCTGCACGATAGCTGGCGGTGCGCGCAGGCGACCGGGACTGAGCAATCCCAATTCGATCTGCAGCACTTTGTCGCGAATCAAATGTTGATGGTCGCTCAGAATGTCCGGCAGCAACTCGTCCAGAGTGAATTCTTCGTTGCTTTCGCCAATACGGTCGGGCGATTTGGCCAGCACCAGCAACAGATGGATCAGTTGTCCGACCTCCTGTGCGCTGTGGCTGATGCGTTGCAGTGGCTTGCGCACCGGCTCCGGCAATCCCATCTGCTGTTCGACCAGTTGGACTGCTCCGCTGATCACCGCCAGAGGAGTGCGCAGCTCGTGACTTACATTGTTGACGAAGTCGCGCTCGCGCTGGATCAGTTCGTCAACGCGATCGAGCAGCCGGTTCATTGCGTTGGCAATCGAGTCGACTTCGGATGTCGATCCGGTCACGACACTCAATCGTTGTGCCAGTTGCGCTCCGGGTTGCAGCCGATCGACCGATGTGGCCAGTTCGGTGACCGGCTGCATCAGCCGCCCGGACAGCCACCACACCACCAGCACCAAGGCGCCAGCGCCAAGCACGCTCAGCACAATCAGCACTCGCGCAATCGTGCGCTCCTCGTCTTCGAGTGTGGAAATATCAATCAGCATGTAGATGCGCTGCTGCCCGATCTGGCGCACCATCACCGCAGCCTCAAAGCCGTCCACTTCGATGTCATCGTGTAGCCCTGGCTCCAGCTCGCGTAGGGGCGAAGGCAGCAGATCCCGGCCGGCATCGCCTGGCCCGACAATGAAGGTCCGCAGCTTGCCGCTCTGCGGCAGCGTGGCGTCCGCTCGCTGTGCCCGTTCCTGCAGAAATGCAGCCATCTCGCCATCGAGTTGCGCGTGCCACAGCATCCATTCCAGCGATTCGTGCACCGAATAGCCTACCCCGATCACGCTCAGGGCAAGCAAGAACGAATACCCGGCGAGGCCAATCGCGATGCGAGAGCGCAGACTACGATTCATACGATGCTGCCGCTCCCATGCGATAGCCAATTCGCGGCGAGGTATGAATCAGTTTGCTGGCATGCGCTGCGTCAACTGCGCGCCGCAACTCATACAGATGGGTGCGCAGCATGTCGGAGTCGGGCGGCGAGTCGCCCCACACCGCGTGCTCCAGTCGCTCGCGTGACACCACCGTCGGTGCCGCGCGCATCAGGCATTCCAGCAGCTTGCGGCAAGCCGGATACAGCTTGATCGAGATACCGCCACGACTGACCTCGAGCGTGTCGAGATTCATGCTGAGGTCTTCAACCTGCAGTGTGCGCAATTGCGGAAGCGTGCTCTTGCTGCGCGCCACCAGCGCCTGCAGCCGAACTTCCAGCTCCGCCAGCGCAAACGGCTTGGTGAGATAGTCGTCCACCCCCGCGTGGAACCCGCTGAGTTTGTCGGACAGTTCATCGCGCGCGGTCAGCATGATGATCGGTGTGCGTTTGCCGGCATCGATGCGCAGTCGCTGCGCCAGCGTCGGGCCGTCGATTCGCGGCAGCATCCAATCCAGGATGATGGCGTCGTAGTGCTGACTCACTGCCAGGTGCAGGCCAGTCAGTCCGTCCGGCGCGGCATCCATGATGTGGCCGCGCGCCTCGAAATATTCGAAGACGTTGGCAACGAGCTGCGCATTGTCTTCAACGATCAACAGCTTCATCGCACTGCGGCCGCTGAATTCTCCACGGTCAAACACGACAGTCGCTGGGATCGCCGCAGTGGCCAGCAAACACCAGTCGGTGCGTGCTTTGAGAAATCTCTCAGACTCATATCAGCTTTCACCCCGGGCTCTGGCAATCGGCCGCTGCAAAGATGCGCGGACTTCTTCGCAACCCCTGGCCCTCCTATGCTGCCGCATCCTGTTTCCTCGCTGTACTCGATCGATCGTATGCAGAGTATCCGCGCTGCTGATCGTGTGCACCTGTTGCGCAACGTGCGGTGTGTGTTGATGCTCGTGGCATTGTGCCTGACTTCGCAGACACGGGCTGACCCTGCTGCCCCGGTTCACGCGCCGATGCGGACGCAGCAGGCCAGTCTGGCCACCAGCCTCTGGTTGCAACGCAGTCCTGCCGGTGGCGATATTGTGGATGTGGCGTACTCGCCGATCGATCGCGGCTTGATGCTGGCGGCGCACATCGACACGACATCGGGCACCTCCGGGTCGCTGTACCGCTCGACGGATGAGGGCGCCAGCTGGAGCGTGGTGCCGGCCATGGCTTCGCAACCGGCGCACGATATCGAGTTCGCCGCAGATGGCAGGGCTTTCGTCGCGACTGGTGACGGCGTACGCACCTCGGGGGCAATTGATTCCTCTGCTGCAGGCGCAAGATGGACTCGCCTTGAGCTCGGTATCGGACTCAACGATGTGGTGCTTGATGTTGCGCTTGACCCGAGTCAGCGTTCGGTAGTCTGGGTGGGTGTTGCCGACGCCCAGGGTACCCAGCCGGTGAACGTGATGCGATCTGGCGACGGTGGCCAGACCTGGATCAATCGCACGCCGCCGTTGAGCCGGCCGATGAGCTGTCGTGAAATCGCAATCGACCCGCTTGACTCGCGGCGTATCGTGGCAGTGTTCGGTGGCGACTTCGGCGGTGGCCAGGTGTGGACCAGCGAGAACTCCGGCAGCAGTTGGACACAACGCTCGAGCGGCCTGCCCAACCGCCCAATACGCAGCGTGGCGTTCGGCGGTCGGCGGCTCTACGTGGGGGGCGGCATTCGGCTCGGGCAGCAAGATTTCGGCGTGTACGCATCCGACGATTTCGGACGCAGTTGGATGGCGCTGCACCAGGCGAACTGGCCACTGCTGGCAGTCGAGTCGATCGCCGTTTCGCCCACGGATTCCAATCTGGTCCTGGTCGCCACCGACGGCAGCGGCCTGCATCGCAGCAATGATGGCGGCCGGAGTTGGCAATTGTCTGTGCCCGGCACCGAATCGATGGCGGTTCGCTCGGTACGCTTTCGGCCAGGTTCGGCCGATCGGATCGCCATCGGCAGCATCGGCCAAGCGGTGAAGTTATCGCGTAATGCCGGACTGCATTTCGACGTCGCGGCGCAGGGAATCCATGCATTGAATGTGCGCGCACTGGCGATCGACCCGTTCGATGACCGCCACCTCGCCATTGCGGTGGCCAGTTTGAACAGCGGCGCGGTGTATTCCTCGACCGATGCTGGGCTAAGCTGGAGCGTGGAGCGCTTGCCCGCGACCCGTTTCAACAGCGTGCGATTTGCCAACGACGGCACGCTCTATGCAGTATCCGGCGGTCCGTCCAGCGTTGCGCCGGAAGGACTGTATGTTCGTCGTGCCGACGGCCGCTGGAGCGCGCTCGGACCCGATCAGGGCACGCTGTACGAGACCGACATCAAGGCGTTTCGCTTCAGTGCCATGGATCCCGATCTGATCATGCTGGCAGGCTCTGATCGCGGCGCCGCCGTCGGCAACGAAGGCACACTCTGGCGATCGCAGGATCGCGGCGTACATTGGACCAAGGTGTATGAGAGCGTCGGCGCCGGCGTCATTGGCGATGTCGAATTGCTTGAACGCGACGGGGCCGTGCGCATGCTGGCCAGCTTCGACGATGCGGCCGGCGCGCGCAATGGTCGGGTGTTGCGCTCCGAGGATGGCGGCACCCGCTGGCGTGATTCTTCTACGGGACTGCCTGCCGTGCTGAGTGATCTGCGCCTGTGTTTCAGCGAAGTCAATCCGGACGTGGTGTATCTCGGCGCCGCGCTCGGCAACTGGAAGTCGCGCCTGTTCCGCTCGGACAATGCCGGTGCCTCGTGGCGGGCGATCGGTGCGGAAGGCAGCCTCATAGCGGATCTTGCCTGCGATCCACGCGACGCCGAGACGCTCTACGTGTCACGTCGTGGCGAGGTCGGTGCAGGCACTCGCGTGGAGCGTAGCCTGGACGGTGGCGCTAGCTTTGCTGACTATTCTTCGGGCGTGACCGCGCTTCAGCAGCCGGGAGAGCTCGCCATCAATTTGGCCGCGGACGGCGGCGTCGCCGTGTTCCTCGGCACGACTCGCGGCAGCTTTCTGGCCCGGGTAGACGACCTGCCCGGCGGAATGTAGTTCAGTCAGCGCCGTGGCAACGCGGAGCGCTGGGTGGTCCGGCATCCGGGCGCAACTTGGTCCCAGTGCGTCGCGCTGGATGCAGATTGGCTTATTCGAATCCGTCGAGAAAAATCCCGGGCGGCAGCGGCGTGTTGTCGATCACAAACTGCACCGGCAGCGACACGCCCTCGTTCAACGCAGCATCGCTGGCGCGAGCGACCAGGGTGTGGGTGCCGTTGCTCAGTGTGGTTGAATCAAAATCGAGCTGATACGGGGCGTCGTTATCCTGGCCACGCAACACGTCGTCGACATAGAACGCTACCGAGATAACGCCGACGTTGTCGCTGGCCGTCGCCTGCAAAGCGATAACGTCGCGCGTGCCCTGCTCGGTTGCCGATACCGTGGGCGCAGTGTTGTCCACGCCCGGCAACTGATTGACCCAGATCGGAGCCGACCACAGAATCTTGCCGTCGACATCGTCCTGCACGATGCGTGCGTAATAGAAATGCGCACCCTCGCTCGGCGTAAAGCTGTGCGTAGGCGTGCTGGCCAGGACCGTCACCGTGCCGTTGCGACCAGGCACTCCTTCCAAAATCTGTACTTGCGCCACTGCGCGTCCGGCGGTGTTGGCGAAGTTGACCGTCAGGTTCAGCACGCCGGTATTGTCGAAGCGCTCACCCATCAGATGACCATTCGCAGTGAAGATGATCTGCGATTGCTTGTCG
>JANMSL010000202.1:0-5165 GCA_031389245.1 Lysobacterales bacterium
TCATCGAGATCGGCCCCGGGAAGGGCGCACTGACCTATCCCTTGCTGCAAAGTATCGGGCAGATGCGCGCGATCGAGATCGATCGCGACCTGATACCGAAGCTACGCTCCCACGCACCTAAATACGGGCAGCTGGAGATCATCGAAGCCGATGTGCTCACCGTGGATTTCTCGGCGCTGGCCATAGATGGCCCGAAACGACTGGTCGGCAACCAGCCCTACAACATCTCCTCGCCCATCCTGTTTCATGCGCTTCAATATGCTGGCGCCATTCGGGACATGCATTTCATGCTGCAGAAGGAAGTGGTCGATCGCATGGGCGCGATGCATGGCAACAAGGACTATGGGCGTCTCACGGTGATGTTGCAGTCGCGCGTGCTGGTCGAACCATTGTTTCTGGTGCCACCGGGTTCATTCACGCCAGCGCCGAAAGTCGACTCGGCGATTGTGCGGCTGACGCCGCTGCCGCCTGAACAAATTCCAGCGTACTCGCCGCAGCGGCTCGATCAGATCGTACGCGCCGCGTTCCAACAGCGCCGCAAGACGCTACGCAATTCACTCGCTGGCGTGGTCAGCGCAGAGCAACTGCAACAAGCGGGTATTGACCCAGGTTTGCGCGCTGAGCAAATTTCAGTCGCGGGTTTTCTGAAGCTGGCGGCGAACGAACTGTAACTGCTGCGCTGAGCACAACCGTTCGGCACCACCGCGACCGGACGCCCTCCGGTGCGCGGCTAAGCCGCTGGTTTGGCCGGCGCCGGCTGCTTCATCATGATCGCCAACAAGTCGGCAAGCCGATCGCGCATTTCGCGACGGTCAAGGATCATGTCGATGGCGCCGTGCTCGAGCAGAAACTCGCTGCGCTGAAATCCTTCGGGCAGCGTCTCGCGCACTGTCTGTTCGATTACCCGCGGACCGGCGAATCCAATCAGTGCCTGCGGCTCACCGATATTGATATCGCCGAGCATGCCCAAACTGGCCGACACGCCGCCGGTAGTCGGATGGGTCAGTACACTGATATAGGGCATGCCCGCCTCGCGCATACGCGCCAAGGCCGCTGAGGTTTTGGCCATCTGCATCAACGAAAACAGTCCTTCCTGCATACGTGCGCCGCCGGTCGCAGAGAAGCAAACCAGCGGCGTGCTGTTTTTCAGCGCGTACTCGGCGGCAAGCGTGAAGCGTTCGCCGACCACAGACCCCATAGAGCCGCCCATAAAGCTGAATTCGAACGCGCAGGCCGCAATCGGCATGCCCTTCAACTTGCCGTGCATGGCGATCAGCGCATCGGTCTCGCCGGTTTGTTTCTGCGAGGCGACGATGCGATCCTTGTAACGCTTGGAATCCTTGAACTTCAATGCATCGGCTGGCGCCAACTGTGCACCGATTTCCACACTGGCACCCTCATCCAGAAATACGCGCAATCGTTCGCGCGCGCCGATCGGCATGTGGTGGCTGCATTTCGGGCAAACCTGCAGATTCGCCTCGATTTCCGGCTGATACAACACGGCGCCGCAGCCTTCGCACTTGGCCCACAACCCCTCAGGCACTTTGCGTTTGTCGCCGCCCTGGGTGCGGATGCGTTTGGGCATCAATTTGCTGAACCAGGTCATGGGATCTGCATCGCTGATGGGTGGGTGGAGTTCATGGTCGCCTTCCATTCGGCGCGGGCCGGTGTGGGTAGTGGGACGAGCCATCTCAGGCTGCCTTGGCTTTTGCGGCGGCGTCCAATGCCGCGCGGATGGGCGTCAGGAATTGGCCTGCGGCTGCGCAGGCCGCAGCTGAATCCTGCGCCAAAGCAAGTCGCTCGACCAGCGCGCTGCCGATAACGATTGCCTCCGCGTCAGCTGCAAGCGCTACTGCCTGCTCCGCGTTGCGGATGCCGAAGCCAATCGCAAGTGGCGTGCGGATGGACTGGCGCGCCACGGCGATCTTCTGGTGCACGTCGTCCAGTGCCAGCCGATCGGCGCCAGTGATCCCCGCAAAGCTGACGTAATACACGTAGCCCTGAGCCAGGGCCGCCATTTTCGACAGCCGCGCTGGCGTAGTGGTTGGCGAGGCAAGGAATATCTGCGCCAATTGGTGTTGCTGGAGTATCGGACGCACCGCGTCGGCTTCTTCGGGCGGACAATCGACCAGCAGCACGCCGTCCACTCCAGCGTCAACCGCCATCGCCGCAAACCGCTCCCAGCCGAAATATTCGATCGGGTTCAGATAACCCATCAGCACGATCGGAGTTTTGCTGTCGGTCGCCCGAAAGTCGCGCACGATTTCCATGACCCCGTGCAGATTCATACCCCGCGCAAGCGCGCGTTCACTCGACTTCTGGATCACCGGCCCATCGGCCATCGGGTCGGAAAACGGCACGCCCAGTTCGATCAGGTCGGCCCCGGCATCGACCAGAGCGCGCATGATTGCCGCCATCCATCGCGCGTCAGGATCGCCCGCGGTCACAAAGGGAATGAGGCCGGTACGACCTTGCGACTGCAGCGCGGCAAACGTTTTGTCGATGCGATTCATGCTTGGCTTGACGGCTGAAGAATAAATTGGGGATAGGGCGGACACAGCCGCGGCGTCATCTTACTAGCTAGAGCGAAATGCCTTCGATCCGGGCGATGGTCTGCACGTCCTTGTCGCCGCGTCCGGATAGATTAGCCAGAACCAGCTTGTCCTTGGGCAGCTCCCGCGCCAACTTGATCGCCTGGGCAATGGCGTGGCTGGACTCCAGCGCTGCCAGGATACCCTCACTCCGTGCCAGTTGATGGAAGGCCGCCATCGCTTCCGCATCGGTGATGCCAACGTACTGGGCGCGACCCGTATCCTTGAGCCAAGCGTGTTCCGGGCCTACACCCGGGTAATCCAGGCCAGCGGACACTGAATGGGTTTCGGTGACCTGGCCGAACTCATCGCACAGCAAATAGGTGCGATTGCCGTGCAGCACACCTGGCCGACCAGCGCTGAGTGAGGCTGCATGCATGCCGCTGGCGAGACCATGCCCTGCGGCTTCGGCACCGTACATCGCGACCCCGCGATCGTTGAGGAAGGGATGAAACAGGCCGATGGCATTGGAGCCACCGCCGACACAGGCCACCAGCACATCGGGCAACCGACCAAACTGCTCGACCATTTGCACGCGCGCCTCGCGCCCGACAACGGCGTTGAAGTCACGCACCATCATCGGATAAGGATGCGGACCGGCCACCGTCCCGATGATGTAAAACGTGTTGTGCACGTTGGTCACCCAGTCGCGCAACGCTTCGTTCAGCGCATCCTTCAAAGTTTTCGAGCCACTGGTGACCGGCACCACGGTGGCGCCGAGCAGCTTCATGCGAAACACATTGATCGACTGCCGTTCAATGTCGGTGGCGCCCATGTAGACCACGCACTCCAGTCCCAGCCGCGCGGCAACGGTGGCACTGGCGACGCCGTGTTGGCCGGCCCCGGTCTCGGCAATGATGCGGGTCTTGCCCATACGTCGCGCCAGCATGCCTTGGCCGATCGTGTTGTTGATCTTGTGCGCACCGGTGTGATTCAGATCCTCGCGCTTGAGCAAAATTTGCGCACCACCCACCTGGGCGCTAAGCCGCTCGGCGTGGTAAATCGGGCTCGGCCGGCCGACGTAGTGTTTCAGATCGCGATCGAGTTCGGTGATAAATTCCGGATCGTTACGCGCCGCGGCGTAGGCCTCAGTCAGCTCTGCCAGCGGCGCCATCAATGTATCGGCAACGAACTGACCGCCATACGGTCCGAAGTGGCCACGCACATCCGGCTGAGTGAAATAGTCGGTCGGCGCCTCAATAGGTTCCAGCACGATGCACCTCGTCAATGAAGACGCGCATTTTCGCATGATCTTTGATGCCGGGTGCGGATTCGATGCCCGAGCTGACATCCACGGCCCAGGGACGCACCAGCTGCACGGCCTCAGCGACGTTGTCCGGACGCAGCCCACCGGCGAGAATAAGCGGCCGTGGGCATGACGATGGGATCCGCGCCCAATCAAAGGGTTCGCCGCTGCCGCCGCTACGTTGACCGCCATGGCTGTCAAACACAAACCCCGATGCCATCTGGAACGCAAGCAGAAACGCGTCCAATGTCGCGGCATTGGCCAGCCCAGCCATCGGCACTGCCTTCAGCCAGGGGCGGCCGAATTGCGCACAGTATTCAGGTGATTCGTCACCATGAAATTGCAGCATCTCCACTTGAACTGCGGTCAGTGCCGCGTGCACAGCGGATGCCGGCGCATTGCGGAATAGCGCCACCCGGCTCACGAACGGCGGTACCGAGTTCGCGATCGCCGCGGCCCGGCCCAAATCCACAGCACGCGGGCTTCCTGGCACCAGGATAAATCCGAGCGCATCCACACCCAGTGCTGCCGCCGCGGCCGCGTCTTCGATCGAGGTGATGCCGCAGAACTTGATGCGCGTACGCCTTGTCGACGGAGTCATGGCAGACACACTTCCTCAGGCAACCCATGCTCGCGCGGATAGCGCGGACCCACAAACACCAGACCGCTCGCTTCGGCGGTGGTACCGGCTCGGCTGCGATCGTGCCACGCCAGCAGTTCTTCGATCCACGCGACCGGTTTCACCCCGCGACCGACATCCAGCAAGCTACCCATGATGTTGCGCACCATGTGGTGCAGAAACGCATTGGCCTGTATTTCCAGTATCACCTGCTCTCCCACTCGTCGCAACTCGAGCGTATGCATGGTACGTACTGGCGATTTGGCCTGACAGGCGACGGTGCGAAACGAGGTGAAGTCGTGCGTGCCGAGCAGGCAACGACTCGCAGCCTGCATCGCCGCTACATCCAGCGGCAGTCGCTCCCAGGCACAGAAGCGTCGCTCCAATGCGGGGCGGGCACGTCGATTGATCAGCGTGTAACGGTAGCTGCGCGCACGCGCTGAAAAGCGTGCATGAAAATCATCGGCCACCGATCGCACCCAGCGCACTGCGATGCTCTGCGGCAGCAGCGAGTTGGTTCCGAGCAGCCAGCCATGAGGAGCACGCAGCGCATCCGTATCGAAATGCACAACCTGGCAGGCACCATGCACGCCGGCATCGGTGCGCCCGGCACAGACCACCTCGATTGGTTCATTGGCGACAAACCCAAGCGCCTTCTGCACCTCGGCCTGCAGCGACGGTCCATTCTTTTGAATCTGCCAGCCGAAGA
>JANMSL010000498.1:0-16395 GCA_031389245.1 Lysobacterales bacterium
GAACCCGATCGGGATCATCAACAGCACTTTGCTGTCGGAATTCATGCCGCAGAAACGGATGTACCAGTCACACAGGTTGGCGAACGACGCATGCGTGATCAGCACGCCTCTGGGCTGCCCGGTGGAACCCGAGGTGTAAAGCAGGTACGCGAAGTCGTCGTCTTGCAGGACCGGGTAGGCAACACGCTCGGTCGCCGTGATGGATGCAGGGATGGCATCGACATTCAGCACAAAACCGTAAAACTCGGGCAAGTCGTCGCACAGGGCGCCGTTGCTGATTACTACCGCGGCACCGCTGTCCGAGAGGGTGTAGTCGATGTGGTCACGCGGATAGCTCGTATCCAGCGGCACGAAGACTGCACCGGCGCGCATTACCGCGATCACTGCCGCGGCCATGTCGCAAGAGCGCTCCAGATAGACTGCAACCTTGTCGCCCTTGCGCACGCCCAAGGCAAGCAGCCGCGACGCGATCGACGCGATACGTGCGCTGAGCTGGGCGTAGGTCAATGCGCCATCGACCGAGCGCATGGCGATCGCATCTGGCTGCGCAGTAGAGGATTCGTCAATTCGTTCGAACAGATCAGAGTTCGCGACGCGAACTGCTTGACCGGTCGTGGATTTGGTCAGGCGCTCTGCCAATGTATGCTGCAGCAGCCGTGAGATCGAAGTGTGCGGACGTTCAATGACTTCGCCCAGCAGCGCGACATAAAGCTCCAGCCAACGCTCAATCGTGCGCGCGCTGAACAAGTCCGTGTTGTAGTAAAAAACGGCACTTCCTGCCAACACCTTGAGGGTGAGGTCGTATTGTGACTTGGTCGAGAACGACGCTTGCTCGCGAACCTCGATCGCATCGAACAGGTCAAGCCCCTGCGACGTTCGCTCGTACAGAAACTTTACCTGGAACAACGGCGAGTAAGCGGCGTCGCGTTCGATACCCAGGGCTTCTACAACTTTGTCGAACGGCATGTCCTGGTAGCGCAACGCGCTCAGCGTTGCCTCGCCCAGTTCGTTCAAATACTCGGCCACCAACATCGCCGGATGTACCTGACTGCGCAGCGCGAGCTGGTTGACGAAGAATCCATGCATGTCTTTAAGGTCGGCGTGATCGCGGCCATAGACGTCGGTGCCGACTACTATGTCCTTGTCGCCGCTCAACTTGCTCAGCAACAGGTTGTACACGCCAAGATAGACAGTGAATTCGGAAAGGCGGTTGCGCTTGGCGAAAGACGATACGGCGAGGCTGAGTTCCGCCGATAGCGGGCATTCAACCGTGGCCCCGGCGTAGCTCTGTATTGCTGGTCGCGCCCGGTCCACCGGCAGCTCCAATACGCCTTTGATGCCGTCCAGGTGCGCTTTCCAGAACGAACGCGATACTTCGTAGGCGCCGGCCTCGTACTGGGCTACCTGCCATGTCGAGTAGTCCAGATACGACAGCCGCGGGGCGGCGTCGCACTCGTGGCGGCGTTCGCGATAGGCGGCGGCAATCTCCTGCACGAACAGCTGCACCGACCATTCGTCGGTCACGATGTGATGTAACCCGACCAGTACCCTGTGTGTCGCGGAGCCATGCTTGATCAGCGTTACCCGTAACGGAGCGTCGCACTGGAGATCGAATGGCTTCTCGGAAATTTCGATGCGCGCGCGCGCAAGAAGCGACTCTTGTTGATCCTGGGGCAAGGTCGACAAGTCAAGCACGTCGACCTTGAACCGAGCGCGATCCGCGTGACGTTGGCGGGGAATACCGGCGTCTAGGAAATAAGTGGTGTTGTAGATTGGTTGCCGCGCCACGACCACTTCCACCGCACGACAGAATGCCCCGCCATCCAGATCACCCGCTAGCGCCAGCTCCGTGGTCAGGATGAAGCTGGTCAAGGTCGGGTCGTACTGATACAGAAAGTACAGCCGCTGCTGCGCAAACGAGAGTGGAAATACGTCCTGGCCGCAGTGCGGCACGATCCCACCGTCACCTTGGCGCCGATAGTATGCAATCAGCTCCGGCTTGAATCCCTTAATCGACTCGGTCACCGCCTCAGTGAGCAGTGCCGGGTCGGCGACAATGCGTAGCTTGTCATCACTGACTTTGATGTCGATGCCATGTTGATCGATGTACTGAACCAGTTCAAACAGAAACATAAAAGTCCTCTCTAAGCTTGGCTGAGAGCCGCCGTTCTAGACGACGGCTCAATGCGTATGATTTGCCGTTGGTGCTGCGCAACGACGATTAAAAATTCCAGATGTGCTTGGCGAACAGCCGCTCGGCATGAACCTGCTTGTCAGCGCATATCTGCAGGAGGCGACTGGATTCCTGTATTTGTCGGGCGTCTTCGCTGTAGTCCATGCCCATGAAGTATTTGAACCAGGGCTCCATGCCGAGTGCGTAGATGTACACCTGCGATGGATTGAAGATTTCGACCATCTTGGCCGCCGACGCGCAATCCGAGCCATTGAAACGACGCGACTCGTTGATCTCACGCGCGATCGGTTTGGTGAACAGCGAGCCGTACAGCCAGCTCATCGGCGCGCCGACGCATTCCATGCCGATGAACAACAGGTCGATGTCGCCGATGATGCGGTGGATGCGCTGGTACATGACTTCGTCCAGGCTGGACGAATCGGCCCCGGAGAAAATCTTCTTGCCAGCGAACTCGAAATACCAAGCTGTTTTTGAGCGAATGTGCAGATCAGCATGCTCACCCAGGAACGGCACTGCCCGGATGCGGCCATCGAAGCAATGCAGCACTTCCATGTCTTCGAATTCGCGGACGTCGAAGCCGATCTGCTTGAGCATCAGCTTGATCGAAGGATCAACAATGCTGCCGCCGCCGTTCTTTGGAACCAACACCTGTCCGGTCTTGTGGCGCAGCTGCAGCAGAGTCTCGACACAAACATGATCCATGTGTGTGTGCGTCAGACAGATGTAATCGATGCGGTCCGGCAGCTCGCTGAAACTCACGATGCGGTCGCCGGTGGCGTCGTCGCGAACCGCGATAACCGGGTCGACCAGAATGCTGGTGTGGGCGGTCTCCAACAGCAGCCCGGCGTGACCCAGATAGCTGACCCTGAGACTTCCGTCCAACGGTTGCCGGGTGATTTTTGGCGGCTCGCTGGTGAATAGTTCGTCAATGCTCAAGCCGCCCGCAGACGGAATTTTGCTGAACATCTGCTCGATGACTGCCTTCGCAATCGGCCGGTTGCGCGCGGCGAACAGATCATCAAGGAAGGCGTCGAGGAATGGCACATCCAAGTGGAGATGATTGGCGTCGGGCAGTCGCGGCGAGCTAAGCACAAACGGACGCGCCTTGACCTTGTCCAGCAACCCCAGCGATACGCTCTGCGCGGTCGGCTTGTACAGATCACTGCCGTACAGCAGCCCTTCGATCAGGCGGAACGACGCGCTGTGGTTCATGTCATAGACCAGTTCCACGTACCCACGCAGCACTTCGGGCACCTGGGCATACAGCGGTTCCAGAGACAGGCCCTTGGCTTGCGCGAGAAGCTCATTGAGCCGTGTCACCCCTTTGCGAAACTCCAGGTAATCGCCATGTTGGGTCTCGATGTCGACGATCAGATTGCGCACCGCTTCCAGCTGGTCCTCGCCACAATTGACGAAGTCCCCGCCGGACAACTTGGGATCGTTGCTGGCGGCCAGGTGCAACTGGTGATTGGCGACGAAGGACTTCATCAGCCGCAGACTGCGACCGGAGATGTTCATCGCTGCGCTCGCCGGTGGCAGCAAGTACGGCCACGCGTACCACTTGAGAATGAGCGGTTCGAAGTAGACGTCTTCTTTCAGATAATACTGTTGCTGCTGCATGGTCGTATCAGTCCGGGTCTCGGTGTCAATCGAAGGGTTTGGCGTGAGCGGATGGGGCCGGGTCATATCTCGAGCACCACCGCCGTGTCGCTGTGCGCGCTTCGCTGCTGTCGATGCAACTGCTGCGCTACGTGTTCCGCCATTTCGGTCAGGATTTGCCGTCGATACAGCTCGGCGACGCTGATGCTCACGCCGAACTTTTCCTGCATCGCGAAACTCAGTCGAGTGATCACCAACGAGTTGCCGCCGAGTTCGAAGAAGTGGTCGTGCCGGCCGACGCGCGCCACGCCGAGCAGGACTTCCCATATCTCAGCGACAGCCTGTTCGATTTCTCCCAAAGGCGCTGCGTAGTCGCGACCCAGCACCGAAGACTGGTCCGGCGCTGGAAACGCTTCGCGGTCGAGCTTTCCATTCGAGGTCAATGGCAACACACTCAACGTCACGAAGGTGGCCGGAATCATGTAGTCGGCCAGCGTGCGCGAGAGCGAAGCGCGCAGCTCGGCGACCCGCAATTCGAATCCGTGCTGAGGCACCACATAAGCCACCAGCCGCTTGTCGCCGTCACGGTGCACGCGTGCGATCACCACCGCTTCGCGCACGCCCGCACACATCGACAGCTTGGCCTCAATCTCGCCGAGCTCGATGCGAAAGCCGCGAATCTTCACCTGGTAGTCGTTGCGGCCCTGGAATTGGATACTGCCGTCTGCCAACCAGCGTCCGAGATCGCCCGTCTTGTACATTCGCGCATCGGGTTCGCGCACGAACGGATCGGCGACAAAGCGTTCTGCGCTCAGTTCCGGGCGATTGAAATAGCCACGCGCCAGGCAGGCGCCGCCGATATGGATCTCACCGAGCACGCCGATGGGTAGCGGTTGCGCGTCGTCACCGAGCACGTAGATGCGGCTATTGGCCAGCGGCCGTCCAATATGTGGAAACGAGCCGGGCGTGATGAGTGCGAAGCTTGCGTCGACGGTGCATTCGGTCGGGCCGTAGACATTGAAGCAGCGTAACCTCGACGCTGCCGCTGCCTGCCAGAGGCTCGTCGATATCGCTTCGCCGCCGATCAGTAGCGTGCGCGGCCAGGATTTGTCAGCATCAAGTACGCCCTGACCGACCAGCATTTCGAACTGCGCGGGCGTGCAATCGTAGATCTCGATCCGGTGGCGCTCGATGAATGCCAACAATGCTGCGCCGTCGGCGCGTATTGCCGCGGGCACGATAACCAGACAACGGCCGGATAACATCTGCACCAGCGACTGCACGGACGCGTCAAACGACAACTCCGCATCCAGGCCAATGCGCGTGCCGCGCCCGTGTTGCGCAAACACATCGCGTTCGAATGCCTGCCACAGATTGACCACGCTGCGGTGCTCAACCATCACGCCCTTGGGCTGACCGGTAGAGCCGGACGTGTAGATCAAATACGCAAGGTTTCGTGAGGTCAGGGCCGGGACGACCGGATTGTGCTCGGGATAGCCCACATCGCCTGCCATTGTCAGTACGCGAAGACCTTCTCGTTCCGCGGCAGCCACCCAGTCGGTTTCGCGCAAGGCGTCCTGGGTAAGCAAGGCCATTGGTGCGCTGTCGGCCAGCAGATAGGTCAGACGCTCGGCCGGATGCCCCACGTCGAGTGGCACGTAGCTGGCACCCGACTTGAGGACGCCCAGTACTGCGGCGATCATGTCAACACTGCGCGCCATGCAGATCGCGACACGATCGTCGGGCCTTACGCCGAACTCGAGCAGACGATGCGCTAGCTGGTTGGCGCGGCGATTCACCTGTGCATAACTCAGTGATTCTTGCTCGTAAACAACCGCGATCGCATCGGGATCGCGCTCGACCTGCGCCTCGAACAGCGCATGCAGGGTTTGCTCAGCGGGATAGTCAACAGCGGTGGCGTTGAACGTCTCCAGTACTTGCCGGCGATCGTCGACAGTCAACACCGCGAGCGCACTGACGCGCTGGTTCGCATCGGTCACCATGCTCGCCAGCAGCGTCTGGAGGTAGCCGATCCAGCGCTCGATGGTCGCCGCGTCGAATAGATCGCTGGCATACTCAACCTCGCCGCTGATGACGTCGTCGGCTTCGAACAACGACAGGGACAGATCAAACTGCGTCGTAGTACGCGGCTGTGGCAACGCGGCCAAAGTCAATCCAGCCAGTTGCAGTCGGTCGCCACTGAGCGGAGTGTTGTTCAGAGCGAGCATCACCTGGAACAGCGGGCTGTGGCTCAGACTGCGCGCTGGCTGCACCAGCTCGACCACTTGCTCGAACGGCAGGTCCTGATGGCTGTAGGCATCCAGCGTCGTGTTTTTGATCTGGGCAAGGAACTCTGCGACGCGCGGATCGGAATCCAGCGCTACACGCAACGCCAGCGTATTGACGAAGAATCCGATCAGCGGCTCGATTTCCGAACGCTGGCGGTTCGCGACGGGAGTGCCGATGACCAGATCGCGCTGACCGCTCAAACGCGACATCAGTATCGACCAGCCCGCCAGCAGCGTCATGAACAGCGTAGTTCCGTGGCGTCGCGACAAGGCGTTGAGCCCTGCGCTCAAGTCCGCCGATAGCCGCAACGGTGCCGTGGCCCCGGCGTAGCTTTGCAGCGCCGGCCGCGGCCGATCGGTCGGCAGCACCAGCAAGTCCGGCGCGCCGGATAGATGCGCACTCCAGAAATCCAGTTGCTGCTGAGGCACGTCGCGTTGGCGTTGCCATGCTGCGTAGTCGGCGTACTGCACCGCAAGCGCCGCGAGCGGATCGGATCGTCCTTCGCTGAACGCTGCGTACAGCGCGCTGACTTCTTTCACCAGTACACCAATCGACCAACCATCAGAGATGATGTGATGCTGGGTCACCAGCAACACATGTTCGTCCTCGGCAAGCTGCAGCAATCGGCCGCGAATCAGCGGACCGCTGGCCAGATCAAATAGCGCGCACGCCTCGATCGCGCTCAATTCAGCGACATTGGCGGCTTGCCGGTCGCGATCGAAATGGCGCAGATCTTGCTCGATCAGCCTGAAGCCGGTCGATGCCGATCCAATCAACTGGGTTGGTTCGCCGTCGATACTCACGAAGGCGGTGCGCAGACTTTCGTGACGTGCCACGATCCGATCGAGCGCAGCTTGCAGCGCCTCACGCTTCAGCGCACCACGCAATTGCAGCGCGGCAGACATGTGGTAGGCGGCGCCCGCGGCTGGATCGAGCTGATCGAGGACCCACAGCCGCTGCTGTGCAAAGGACAAAGGCAGCGGTCGACCGCGGTCGACCAAAGCAATCGGTGGGGCCGCGGAATCGGATACCGACGCAACTTTTTCGGCCAAAGCGGCCAAGGTCGGTCGGTCAAACAGATCGCGCAGTGCCACCTCTGCGCCGAGCTCGATACGGACGCGAGAAACCACTTGCAGCGCCAGCAGCGAATGTCCGCCCAACTCGAAGAAATGATCGTGCCTGCCGACGCGCGACAGCCCCAAAAGGCCCTGCCAGATGCTGGCAATCGCGCACTCGATCGCACTGGTCGGGGCTTCGTATTCGCGGTTCAACACCGCAGCCTGGTCCGGCGCTGGCAAGGACTTACGGTCGAGCTTGCCATTGGGCGTCAGCGGCAAGGCCGACAGCACTACGAATGCGGACGGCATCATGAACTCGGCGAGTTCGCACGACAGCGAATCGCGCAGAGCCGCCACCGACAATTGTGCTCGCTCCCGCGGTACCACATAGGCCACCAGGCGCTGGTCGCCCGGCCGGTCCTCGCGTGCGATCACCACCGCCTCGTGCACGTCGGTGCAGGCTGCGAGCTTGGCCTCGATCTCGCCCAGCTCAATGCGGAAGCCGCGGATTTTCACCTGGAAATCGTTGCGTCCAAGGTACTGGATATTGCCGTCGGCCAACCAGCGACCCAGATCGCCGGTCCGATACATGCGTGCATCCGGATCGGCGCTGAACGGATCAGCGATGAACCGTTCAGCGGTCAACTCCGGTCGGTTCAAATAGCCACGCGCCACGCCAGCACCACCGATGTAGAGCTCGCCCACCACCCCGGTCGGCACTGGCTGCATGTGCGCATCAACAATGTAAACCTGGGTGTTCGCTACTGGCCGACCAATGTGCGGCAGGAACGACTGCGCCCGATCCATACGCACCCATGTCGAGTAGGTCGTGGTCTCGCTGGGGCCGTACAGGTTGGCCACTGTCTGCACGTCGGTCGTGGCGAAAATACGTTCGACAAGCGCGCGCTTGAGCGGCTCACCGGCCAGATTGATCGTGTGCGTGGCCGCCGGGATCCGGCCAATCTCAAGCAGCGCATTGATGCCTGAAGGGACAGTATTGATCAATGAGACGGTGTCGCGGATCGCGTCCACCGCCAACACGTCCTTGACCAAGGTGATCGAGGTGCCGGCGGCGAGCGGCACGAACAGTTCGTAGACCGCAAGGTCAAAATTGATCGAGGTCGAAAACAACGTGTTGGCGAGTTGTTCGGTGCTGAAGTTCGCCAGCGCCCAGGCGATGAAATTGGTGGTGTTAGCGTGCTCGATGGCTACGCCCTTGGGCTGTCCGGTCGAACCGGAGGTGTAGATCACATACGCCAGATTCCGCGAACTCAATCCCAGCGCCCGTGAATCGGGATTGGCTGTGGCCGGCGCAGAGAACACGCTATCGTCAAGCATCAGCACTGGCAGCACAGCGTGGTCGACGAGTGAACACAGCGACTCCTGTGTCAGCATCACAGTGGGCGCACAGTCGGCTCGCATGTAGGCCAGCCGCTCGGGTGGATAGGCTGGATCCAGCGGCACATACGCGCCGCCTGCCTTGAGGATTCCAAGCAGACCCGCCACCATCGCCGGCCCGCGCTGCATACAGATCGCCACGCGATCGTCAGGCTTCACTCCCAACGCGATCAGGCGGTGAGCGACATGATTTGCTCCGGTATTGAGTTCCGCATAGGTCAGCGTGCAGTCAGCAAACAATAATGCAATCGCCTGCGGCCGCTGTTTCGCCTGCAGCTCGAACCACTCATGGACCAGTCGCGTGTTCGGGTACTCAAGCGTGGTGGCGTTGTTGGTTTGCAGTACCCGTTCGCGTTCACCCGCGGACAACAGCGGCAGCGTGCTCACGCGCTGAGTTGCATCGTTGATCACGCCGTCAAGCAAGGCCTGAAAGCTATCGGCCAGGCGCTCGATGGTCGCGGCATCAAACATGTCGGCGTCGTAACTGAAGTCAAAGCGCAGATGTTCGCGCAGCTCAATGACCTGCAACGCCAGACTGATCCGGTCACCGGCGACGCGCTGTGGCAGCGCGAATGCGGCCAACTCTGTGGAACCCCATCGGGCGACCGTCGCGTCGCCGCTGGCGGTGTTCCAGAGTTCGCTCAATGCGCTGCTGCGCCTGGCGTTTTGGAAAATGAAGACAGTTTGAAAAAATGGATGCTCGTCTGCACCGTGCGAAGCACGCAAACGATCGACCAGCATCGCGAATGGATAGTCCTGGTTGGACATTCCTCTGAGCGCAGCGTTTCTCACACTGCGCATCACATCGGCTACGCTCGGGTCGTCCTGGAAATCGGTGCGCAGCGCGAGCATATTGACGAAATCGCCAACAACGCCATCCCAGTCCGCTTGGCTGCGTCCCGGTACCGGCGTCCCAACGACGATTTCCGATTGCCCCGAAAAACGTTGCAGAAGTATCTGATAGGCGCCCAACAAGGTCGTGAATAACGTGCAGGCGTGTTGCACAGCGAATTCGTTGAGCCGTCGTGTGCGATCCGCTGACAGATTGAGCGTGACCACGCCCTGGGCACCACTGCACAGTTTGGGGCGTGGACGATCCGCGGGCAGTCGCAGCACCGGCGCTTCGTGCCCCAGGGTTTTTTCCCAATAGGCAAGTTGCTTCTCGGCAGCCGCGCTTTTTAGCCAGCTGCGTTGCCATTCAACATAGCCAGCGTAGTCGGCGGCGTCACCAGCCGAGTTGCTTGCTCCGAGATCAACGGCGGACATCAACGCGCCGAACTCCTCAAGCAATAGCCAGTACGACCAGCCATCACAGACCAGATGATCCAGCACCAGCAAGAACACCGATTCGCGCTCGCTGCGTTGGTACAAGCTGGCTCGGATACACGACGACTGGGTCAGGTCGAACGGTTGAATGGCATCGTGTGCAACCCGTATGCGCAGTGTTTCGTCATCGATATCAGCGACGTCCACCAAGGTCAGCGGCACATGATCTGCAGTCGCAATACTCTGTTCTGGCTCACGCCCGTCCAAACAGCGAAATCGGGCCCGCAGCATCTCGTGGCGTGCAACGAGACAGTCGAGGGCGCGCGAAATCGCCGACGCGCCCACCGCACCGCGCATGGAAACAGCAAATGCATTGTTATGGTTTCCGCGGGTGCGCGGGTCGAGCTGATAGAGAAACCATCGGCTGTACTGCGCGGCTGAGAGGGGAAACCAACTCAACTTATCCATGTCATGACTCATTGATCACACTCTCTTGCGTCCCGATGGGGGATGCATCAGGCGAGAAAATTCCGGTTGAAAGCACACACTCAGTCGCTACCGTGACCAACACGTCGCAGCCGTCAGTACGTCACTGAGCACACCCGCTGCAGTGATCTCCACACCAGCGCCCGGCCCGCTGACACT
Source organism: Lysobacterales bacterium (assembly GCA_031389245.1). GTDB lineage: Bacteria > Pseudomonadota > Gammaproteobacteria > Xanthomonadales > Ahniellaceae > 0-14-3-00-62-12. The sequence continues at coordinate 10,450 of JANMSL010000498.1, forward strand.
CAGCGGCATCTGGTCTTGAAGTTCAGTGCGGATCGAAATCAGATTCTGGCCAGGCTTCAGCTGCGCGAAGGCGGATTGAGCAGGAACGCAGCAGACGCTGATCCGGCCTCCGTCACAATTGACCTCGGCGATCGCAACCCAACACTCATCGCGCAGTTGCGCCGAGCGGATTTTTTCCTGCCAGGCAGCATCGGCCGTTTGCAGGGACCCGATGAGATCGTCGCCGGCGCGCAGATCACGATCGATGAAGGGCTCAATAATCACGTCCTCAAGTTCGATCGCAAATCCGGCTTCGCGCGCCAGAACCAGAAGTTTGCGGCTAAGATCGATGGCCAGCAGATCTTCCATCGGGTCAGGCTCGGTAAACCCCAGATCCATTGCCTCTGCGACCGCGGCGGAGAGCGCACAGCCCTCATGCATGCGTTGCAATATGTAACTGAGCGACCCGGAAAGCACACCCTGCACCGCAATCACCCGCTCGCCGCGCAAGCGAAGGTCGCGCAGCGGACCCAGCAATGGAATCGCTGATCCCACTGTGGTCTCGTAGCGATAGGGCACGCCGTGCAAGCGCGCCATGCGCTGCAGTTCGTTGTAGATGGACAGCTTGCGCGCATTGGCGCGCTTGTTTGCTGCAACGATTCCCATGCCACTGGCGAGCAGGCGCGGATAGAGATCGGCGACTTCCTCACTTGCTGTGCAATCAACCACCAGGGTGCGCGTAGCACCGCGCCGCGCAACATGGTCCAACAGCTGTTCCACATCGCCGGATTGACGCGCCTTCATGTGCGCATCCATCGATGCGGGCGCCAGTCCGTGCACGTCGAACGCGAACCCACGTCGATCAAAGCTCGCCAGCAACCTGAGATCGATATTGGCTTCAGCCTGCAGTCTCAACTGCTGCTCAAACAATTGGCGCCGGAACGCGCTACCAACCTTGCCGCGCGTACCGATCAACACCAGATCAATGCGCTGCGCGACGCTGGTGGACTCGAGTAGCTCGGCCCGGACGTGGGTAAATTCAGCTTGCATAAGTAGCAGCCTCTGCCGATCCCAACGATCTGTGTTGCCGTGGATTGGAGTGCACCAGGGCGCGGAATCGCGCGATGCGCGGTTCGAGGCGCCCAGCCTCTATCAGGAAGGCATCGTGTCCGTGCGGAGATTCAAGTTCCATCCACTGCGCGTTCGGCATTGCCTCGTAAAGCAATTCCTGTTCTGCAGGCACGTAGAGACCGTCGCTGGAGATCGCGACCACGAGCGCCGGCTGCTCGACCCGCGCCAGCGCCGACATCACGCCACCGCGACCATGCCCAACATCGTGACGATCCATCGCATCAATCAGGGTGAGATAGCAATTTGCGTCGAAGCGATTGACGAAGTTCTCGGCGTGATGCCGCATCCAACCACGCACCGCGAAGTCATCAGGGTGACGCGCGCCACCGCCAAAGACCGCTGAGCCCATGTGCCGTCCGTATCGACTTGCCAACGCGGTGGGGCTTCGGTAGGTGATCATGGCGGTGGCGCGTGCTGCGCCGAGGCCTGCCTTGGGCGTGTCGTCGCGTGAATAGTCGCCACGACAGAATTTGGGATCGGCGCGCAGCGACATGCGTTGGGCTTCGCTCCATGTCATGCACCACGCCGAATGCTGAGCGCTCGCAGCTATGACTACGATCGCGTCAACGCGTTTGGGATCGAGCAGCGCCCATTCCAAGGTCTGCAACCCGCCCATCGATCCGCCGATCACCAATTTGATGCGCTTGATTCCGAGTGCATCGGCGAGTGCCATTTGTGCACGCACTTGGTCACGAATCGTCAGGGCAGGGAATCGCGAGCCACGGTACTGCGCCTCAGTGTCGTTCGAGGCCGCGCCGCTGCTGCCGTAGCAGCCACCCAGCGTGTTGCTGCACACGATGAAATCCCGCGTTGAATCCAGCGCCTTGTCGGCGCCGAACAGCGGTTCCCACCAGAGATCTGCGTCGGCTGTTCCGGTCAACGCGTGACACACAAGCACTGCATTGTCCCCATCGCTGGAGAGTTGTCCCCACGTGCGGTAGGCAAGCGTGTAAGACGGCAGCACGCTACCCAACTCCAGCATCAGCGGTGCTGAGCTTCGCCAAAAACGAGTCGCGGGCGAGTTCGCCAAGTCAGCCATGTTGTTACCCGACCTTTCTGTTCACGATGTCCAAATGCAACCATAAAGTCGGTTGCGGGCCTGCCCTGCGAATCCAATTGGCGGCTGCTTGCCCGGTTGTCAGCCGGCCTTGACGCCGATGACATCCCGTGCGCCGAATCGAGCGTCCAGGAACTGAGACAATTTCCTGATGCTGGGATAGTCGAAGATCCATTCAAGCTCGACTTCCTCGTCAATTCGGTCTTGCAACTTTCGCGTGAGGCGTAGGCCGATCAACGAATCCATACCCAGCTCGGCGAAGGTCTGCGTTACCGACACTTGCGTTCCATCGACATCCAGGAGTTCCGCCAGCGTGTCTCTCAACCAGGCCTCGTGTTTACTCACACTCGTCTCCATATCATTGAGTTGCTTTCCAAGCTGCCCGACCTGCACAAGATTCATGCGCTTTCGGCGACTTCTGGACTAAGCGCGTGTTGCGCTGCCGGTGTTTCCACCGCCGCGACTCGCTCGAGGCGTCCGGCCAAGTAGTCCATCCGACATTGGTTGCGGCGTACTTTTCCGCTGGAAGTTCGTGGCAGGGTGCCGGGCTTGATCAGCACCACTTCAGACAGGGGCAACCCGTAGGCCGCATGTACCGCCGCGCGCATGGCGGTGATCACATCGCTCCAGTCCCGGTCACGGCGCAGCCAATCGCGCCTAAGCTCGAATACCACGAACAGGCGTGGGCCTTCCTCGCCCGAGATGTCAAACGCAGCACCGCCGGCCTGCCTGAGTGCGCCATGACTCTGCTCGCACTCATCTTCGATGTCCTGCGGGCTGTACTTGCGTCCGTTCAAGATGATCAAATCCTTGAGACGACCGCTGACGAACAATTGTCCGTCGTGGATGAAGCCAAGGTCGCCGGTGCGCAAGAAAGCATCCCCGCTCGCGTCGTCGGCGAGCTTGGCGCGAAAGATGTGTTCGCTCAGCTCCGGCCGCCGCCAGTAGCCTTGCGCGACGCTGGCACCGTGCACCCAGATTTCGCCGTCGGCGCCCATCGGTACGCGCTGCAAGGTTTCCGGATCGACAATCTCGATGCGTGTGTCGCGGCGCGGCACACCACAACCCAGAACGCTCGCGTCCATACGCCGATGCACGGTTGGCAGCGATCCGGCCTGGACGCCGGTGACCAGCAGGGTCGACTCGGCCATTCCGTAACACGGGTAGAAGGCCTGCGCGCGGAAGCCGTGCGCCGCAAAGCGATTGGTAAACCGAGCCACTGTCGCAGCTCGGATCGGCTCCGCACCGCAGAAGGCGATATTCCAGGACGAAAGGTCGACGCCTTCGATCTGGCTGGGCTCGATCGTGCGTGCGGCGAGGTCGTACATGAAATTCGGGCCGCCGGAAATGGTGACGCCGTATTCGGAAATGATTTTCAGCCAGCGCTCGGGGTACTGAACGAACTCTGAAGGGGACAGGAAGAGCGCTGCACATCCGGAATACATGAGCTGCAAAACGCCGCCAACCAGACCCATGTCATGGAACAGGGGCAACGCAGTGAACAGCACCGACTTGGGCGTAATCTCCATCGCGTCCTGGATCGCAGCGCAGTTGTGCACCAGGTTGCCATGGCTGACAACGACACCCTTGGGGTCGCCGGTCGAACCCGAGGTGTACTGCAGAAAGGCAGGCGCGGACAGTTCGGGAAGCACGGGCTGCCAGTCCGTCGTCTGGACGCGCGGAGCAATGTCACCGCTGCGCAAGTCGACCTTGAGTAGTTCGTCGAGCTCCGGGATCAGATCGGCATGCAGCAGTTCGTCACAATCGAACAGGATGGCGCGCGCGCCAGCGTCGCGCACGATCAGCTGCAACCTGTGCTGCAACACCTCGCGACGCGGCGTTGCTGCCGGTACCGCCACGACTCCAGCGAGCAGACAGGCGTAAAAGGCAACTACGAACTGCTGTTGACCCTTGCAGGCGAGCAAAACGCGCTGGCCCGACAAGCCCAGCGTTTGCAGATGCGCCGCGAGACCGGCTGATTGCTCCCACAGTGCACCGAAGGTGAGCACTTCGGCTTCCAGCAATGCGCCCTTGAAGAAGCGGCAGGCAACATCTTCTGACGACAATAGCGCGCGTTGCATCAACAACTCGGGAAAGCTTCGCATAATCTGTCCTTGGGGCAAGTCTTTCGGGCTCGGGCCATAGAAAAAAGTTCGAGCCGTGCGGTTTGCACGGCGGGCGATGGCTAACGCCATGAGGTCGCATACCCATTCTCGAAGCCGACTTGTGTTCGGCCGACATCACCAAGCGCTGGCCGGCCGATCAACGGGTCGTGCAGTGGAATGGCTCAATTGCGCCGATAGCTCAGTCCCCGAACCGAGCTGAAAACGCGTTGCTGTGCAGGGCGACTACGTGGATTGAACGCACCCAGTAATTTCTGCTATGGGTAAATAATTCCGCAATACGTACATATATCTGCTATGGGTTTGTAAGATTCTTCTGCTATGGGTTTGTATGATTTAATACTTGGCACGATCTGATACTTCGACGGACCGCATTCGAAAATGCCGCCGTAAACTTGGGGGCGGAAGATATCCACAGCGCACGGAAACGGACAACCTGTCGATTCTTACAGGTTGCCGCATAGCCCGATGTCGGCATACGGTGCGCGGATATCTGCGGGCGCGGACGCAGTGAAGGGCGCATAACAGCGCGGAATGTCGGCTTTTCCCCGGGGTTTTCGCCTTCATGCCACAGGCATGAAACTGGCACCGTGCGAGCAGTAACTGCAACAAGTAGACCAGTGCCCCATCGGCACTGGTGTCGGAGTAACGAAACTATGATCCAGTTAACATGATTCAGTTTATATTAAGATTATGTTGTGGCACGCGGTGGTTGCGATGAGTGTATTTCGTAAATTTCCGTTAGGAACACGACTGTTCGCCCTGGTCGCGCTGCCGCTGCTGATCACCAGTGTGTGGCTGTGGGCAGCGATGCAAGCCACACTTCCTGTCGAGGGCAGGTTGCGGCTCACGCGCGGCGTGTCAGCTCCGGTGACTATCGATCGCGACAGCGCTGGTGCTGTGCACATACGTGCCGAGGACGATAACGATGCATTCTTCGCGGTCGGATATGCGCATGCGCAGGACCGTCTGTGGCAACTTGAACTGCAACAGCGCATGGTGCGCGGCAGCCTGAGTGAGTTGTTCGGCAAGGAAAGCGTAGAGAGCGATCTGTGGTTCCGTACCTTGGGTCTGTACGAATCGACAGCGTCGGCCTGGGCCGCACTCAGCCCGCAGGCCAGGCGGTCGTTGACCGCCTATAGCGCAGGCATCAACGCGTGGCTCGCCGAAAAGCATCGCTTACCTGCCGAGTTCCAAGTGTTTGGCATCCGACCAACGGGTTGGAGCGAACGCGATTCACTCGCCTGGGTAAAAATGTTCGCATTGAACCTCGGTGGCAATTACCGCCGCGAGATAGCTCGCTACGTTGCCAGCAAATCGCTTAACCAAGCCCAGTTGTCGGCCTTCTTCCCCAACTATCCGCTCGATGCACCTTCAACTGTCGCTGCAATCGGAGACCACGACTTGTCGCAGCTAGTGGCTCTGAGCGATTTTCAGCAGAGCCTGGAGCAGCGATTCGGGCTGGCCCTGCCCAACACCGGCAGCAATGCCTGGGTAGTTTCCGGCCGACACACCCAGGACGGGTCTGCTTTGCTCGCCAACGATCCTCACCTGGGACTGCAGATTCCTTCGCTATGGTATGTATTGAGTGTCGACGCGCCTACGCTCAAGACTTCTGGCATGAGCCTGGTCGGGTTGCCGCTGGTGGTGTTCGGC
>JANMSL010000209.1:0-11195 GCA_031389245.1 Lysobacterales bacterium
CCAATCCGGCGCGAACTATCACTCGGCCGATCTGTTTGGCACCACGTATGTGGCCGGCGAGTATTTCGATGCGCCAAGCTGGAGCCTGGGCGACTGCGACGTCCACGAGAACAACCTGATCAATGGCGGCGATCTTGACGGCGCCGCGGGGGCAGGCACGGATGTGGTGATGTATTACCGAGTCGGTGTGCGCGATCGCAGCGCCAGCCCAGGACCGCAGGATTCAATGGTCTGCAAGAAGGCGGGACCAGTGTTCGTGCCGATCGGCGCTTGGTCAACGGTATTCAGCGACGGCTTCGAGTAAGCAGATTCGCCAATAACAGCGCGCTTCGGCGCGCCGTAAGGCACATCACTTCATGCGGTAACTGATACGGCCCTTGGTCAGGTCGTAGGGGGTCATCTCGACCTTTACCTTGTCGCCGGTGAGAATGCGGATGTAATTCTTGCGCATGCGCCCGGAAATGTGCGCAGTCACGACGTGGCCATTTTCCAGCTGCACCCGGAATACGGTATTCGGCAGGGTTTCCAGAACGGTCCCTTCCATCTCAATCTGATCGTCTTTTGACATTCGTTGCTTCTGTTGAACCCGAACACGCCGGGAAGGCGCGCGATTCTGCCACGGTATTGGCGTGGGTGAAAGCTAAACCTCGATTTGAGCGTTGCTTTGGCCTTGACCGAGCTGCAATGCCGAGGCAATGCTCCAGTCTTGCGACCAGCTTCCGGCGCGATCGGGCACGTTGCAATGCTGATCCAGCAGTCGCAGGAACCGGCTACGAGCAAGCTCGCCAGCGCCCAGACTGATCAGGTGCGGATTGCGTACCTGACCGTCAATCATCACGAATCCCCATTCGAAGAGTTGGCGGGCGAGGGCGAACAACGCTACTTTCGAGCCGCCGCTGCGTTGACTGAACATCGACTCACCAAAAAAAACGTGGCCGATTGCGATGCCATAGATCCCGCCAACGAGGTGCTGGCCGTCCCAGACCTCAACGCTATGCGCATGCCCGTGCCGATGCATGGCGAGATAGGCGGCATGCATTCGGGCGTCAATCCAGGTGCCAGTTCCCGCATCGCGCGGCGCAGCGCAGGCGGTGATTACTGCCTCGAAGTCGCAGTCGGCAGTAATCTGCCAGCCCGAGGCACGGGCAAAGCGACGCAAGCTGCGCGACGGCCGCAACCCGGCCAACTCAAATACGCAGCGAGGATCAGGCGACCACCATAGGATCGGTTCGCCCGCATTGAACCAGGGGAAGATCCCGCGTCGATAAGCACGCAGCAAACGCTCGATGCTGAGGTCACCGCCTGCACAGAGCAAACCGTTCGGGTGTTCCAGCGCCATCTCGACCGGCGGGAAGTCGGCCAGCGGCTCCGCTTTGAGCTGCGGGATACGAATCATAAGTAGGTTCTGACGGGTCCCTGGGCGCGACTGGCCATGTGGCATTGGCGCTCGCGACCGTGGGGGTGTCTACCCGCCAATATGATCGAGAAATTTTTCCGCATCCAGCGCTGCCATGCAGCCGAACCCGGCGGACGTCACCGCCTGCCGGTACACCTGATCGGCGACGTCGCCTGCAGCGTAAACGCCGGCAATGCTGGTAGTGGTGGCGCCACCGTCGAGGCCACTGCGGATGCGGATATAGCCGTTCTTCATCTGCAACTGACCTTCGAATAGACCCGTGTTGGGCGTATGGCCGATGGCGATGAACACACCGTTGAGTGCAATTTCCCGCGTGACGCCGGTTTGCGCATGCGCGATGCGCAAACCGGTAACACCGCTGTCATCGCCCAGAATCTCGTCAACGGTGTGGTCCCAGACCAGCTCGATCTTGCCCGCGCGCGCTTTTTCAAAAAGTTTGTCTTGCAGGATTTTTTCCGACTTGAGCTTGTCGCGACGATGCACCAGATACACCTTGGCGCAGATGTTGGACAAATAGAGAGCCTCTTCGACCGCGGTGTTACCGCCACCAATGACGGCGACTTCCTGATTGCGAAAAAAGAATCCGTCGCAGGTGGCGCAGGCAGAAACGCCGCGACCGTTGAAAGCCTGCTCGGACGGGATGCCCAGGTACTTGGCACTGGCGCCGGTTGCGATGATCAACGCGTCGCAAGTGTATTCGCCGTTGTCACCTTTCAGTCGAAACGGTTTCTGCTGCAGTTCTGCAGTGTGGATGTGATCGAACACAATCTCGGTATCAAAGCGCTCGGCATGCTTGAGCATGCGCGTCATCAGATCCGGTCCGAGTAAGCCTTCGACATCGCCTGGCCAGTTATCGACATCGGTCGTGGTCATCAGCTGTCCGCCCTGCTGCATGCCGGTGATCAGTACTGGCTTGAGATTGGCGCGCGCGGCATAAACCGCTGCGCTGTAGCCGGCCGGGCCGGAACCAAGAATCAGGAGCGGGCAGTGACGCGTGTTGTTCATCAGTTCTCTCGGAAGTCAAAGTCAGAGGGCGGGCACCGCCCACCGTTGCAGCTGAAAGTATTTTTGTGGCGCTAGCCACCCCAGTAACTATGGGTTCGGGTGACTTGATGGGTCAGGGCCAGCTCCGACTTTCATTCGAGCAGCATGCGGGCGAAGCGCTTGGGAATCAAGGGTGATCCACAGAAACTCGATGGAAGCCTCAAGAAGCGCATCGAACTCAGTAAGATGACGGCTTCCCATCGCCGGATCGTACAAGCGTGACGCGCAAAGCTGGAGAATCCATGTCCGTGTCTGAAGACAGCGTCTGGGATCGTCGCTTGCGCGAGGCTGCCGTGCTGCTGCTGTTGCCAGTGCTGGTCTATCTGGCGATATGCCTTTTCACCTACAACCCGGACGACTGGAGCTGGTCGCACGCCGGCGGCAACGATCCTGCGCACAATCTGGGTGGCTCCATCGGCGCCAAGATTGCCGATTCGCTGCTGCAGCTGTTCGGTGCCATGGCCTTTGTATTTCCGCTGTTGTTGGCGGGTATTGCCTGGCGTCTGGTACGCGACCTCAATCCGTTGCCCGGCGCCACCCGCGCTGACTCTGCCTGGTTGCTGCTCGGTTGTATCGGCCTGCTGTTCACCGGCAGCGCGCTGGCGCACTTGCACCTGGAAATGTATTCGCTGCGGCTGCCGGCGCAATCCGGTGGCGTGCTCGGCGGACTGCTCGGTGATCTGTTGCGGTCGGGCATGGGGCAGTTGGGAACGACTTTGATTCTGTTCGGGATGTTTCTGATTTCGATCACCTTGGTGACCGGAGTTTCCTGGTTCCGCTTGATGGAGCAAATCGGCGACTGGACATTGCGCGCGGTGGCGTGGGTGCAGCAACGCTGGCAGCGGCGTGCCGAGCAACGGGAAACTCGCGCCGTGCAGGACGTACGCGAGGAAGTACGCAAGGTCGAACGCGTTAAACAGGCCAAACGTGAGCCGATGCGCATCGAGCAGCCGCCGCCGCCCGTGGAAAAGAGCGAGCGAGCCGAGCGCGAGCTGCAGATTCCGCTGTTTGCTGCGTTGCCGGCGGGCGAATTGCCGCCACTTTCGTTACTCGACGAACCCAAGCAGCAAACCAAAGGTTATTCCAAGGAAACACTGGAAACCCTTTCGCGTCAGGTCGAACTCAAGCTGAAGGATTTTCGCATCGAGGCCCAGGTAGTGGGCGCTTATCCCGGCCCGGTGATCACGCGCTTCGAGTTGCAGCCTGCGCCCGGCGTGCGCGGCAGTCAGATCAGCGCGCTGGACAGCGATATCGCGCGCGGTCTGAGCCTGGTGTCGGTGCGCGTTGTGGATGTGATTCCTGGCAAGTCGGTGATCGGTCTGGAGATTCCCAATACGCACCGGGAAATTGTCTATCTGTCGGAAATGTTGCGTTCCAAAGAATACGACAAGCTCAATTCACCATTGGCGCTGGCGTTGGGCAAAGACATCGCTGGGCGCCCCACGGTGGTGGACCTGGCCAAGATGCCGCACCTGTTGGTGGCCGGCACAACCGGTTCCGGCAAGTCGGTGGCGGTGAACGCAATGGTCATTTCGCTGCTGTACAAAGCGCCGCCGTCAGAAGTGCGCATGCTGATGATCGATCCGAAAATGTTGGAGCTGTCGGTGTACCAGGGGATTCCGCACCTGCTGGCGCCGGTGGTTACCGACATGAAGGAAGCAGGCAATGGCCTGCGCTGGTGCGTCGCCGAGATGGAGCGCCGCTACAAGCTGATGTCGGCCGTGGGTGTGCGCAATCTCGGCGGCTTCAACAAAAAGATCAAGGACGCGCAGGATAGCGGTCAGCCGATCCTCGACCCCTTATTTGTAGCGCGCCCGGACATGCCCGATCTGCGTGCCGAACCGCTCGAGCACTTGCCCTTTATTGTGGTGATCATCGACGAATTCGCCGACATGATGATGATCGTCGGCAAAAAGGTGGAGGAGCTGATCGCGCGACTGGCACAAAAGGCGCGTGCCGCTGGTATTCACCTCATTCTGGCAACCCAGCGACCGGACTCAGATGTGGTGACTGGTCTGATCAAGGCAAATATCCCGACGCGCATCGCGTTCCAGGTTTCGACCAAGCTCAACTCACGCATCATCCTCGACCAGGCCGGTGCCGAGTCACTGCTGGGCAACGGCGACATGCTGTACCTTCCGCCAGGCACCGGCGTACCCGAACGCGTGCACGGCGCCTTTGTCAGTGACGAAGAAGTTCATCGCGTCGTGGCGCATCTGAAATCACATCAAGGGCGGCCGAGCTATATCCCGGGTGTGCTGGAAGAAGTGCAGAGTCTCGGCGACGGGCAGGTCATCGGTCCGACCGGGTTGCCTGAAGCGGATGCTGAGTCCAGCGGCGACATGGATCAGCTCTACGATCAGGCGGTGCGCATCGTCACCGAATCGCGCCGTGCGTCGATTTCAGGGGTCCAGCGTAGACTGAAGATTGGCTACAACCGCGCAGCGCGACTGATCGAGGAAATGGAGGCGCAGGGCGTAGTGTCTTCGCCCAGCCACAATGGCAACCGTGAAGTGCTGGCCCCGCCACCGCCAAAACACTGACCCATTGCACGACGTGCCAGCGGACCAACGGTTGAATGTGGGTGCGGCAGAATGTAGGAGCGGACCCGGCCGCGATAAAACACTCGGCAACGTCATTCGCGCCCGGGTGCGCTCCTACCTTAGGAGGCGGCTTGAGCCGCGAAGGATTTTGCGGGAAAGCAGCCAGCACCCGAGCTCCACGGCGGCCTCTCAACAACAGACCCCATCACCCACTCACCCAACAGCCTCCACCGCGCGCCTGATTCACTTCTGATAACGCGCTTTCCACTCCGCCACAGGCATCCCGTAGATATGCTCACGGCCTTGCTCTTTGCTCAGTTTGACGCCGTCTTCAGCCGCTGCTTCGCGAAACCAGTCGCCCAGGCAGTTGCGACAAAACCCGGCGAGGTTCATCAGGTCGATATTTTGCACGTCGCTGCGCGCGCGCAGGTGCTCGACCAGGCGGCGGAATGCAGCCGCTTCAAACGCCTGCAATTGTGCTTCGGTCAACTCAGTCATGCGAATGCCCTCGTCTGTGCTCAAGAAAATGACTGGCTTGCGCGATAATGCCTGCGGCATCGCTCACGAACCCATCGCTCATGGCTGCAAAGATACTCGACGGCAAACGCATTGCGGAAGAAGTACTCGACGGGGTCGAGTTGCGCGTGCGTGCCCGCATCAAGGCTGGGCTGCGGGCACCGGGTCTGGCCGTGGTGCTGGTCGGAAGCGATCCGGCGTCGGCGGTGTATGTACGCAACAAACGTCGTGCCTGCCAGCGCGTGGGCTTTGTCACCCGCGATTTCGATCTGCCCTCGAGCGTGCCGTCGGACGAATTGTTCCGGCTCATCGACCAGCTGAACAACGACCCGGCGATTCACGGCATTCTGGTGCAGTTGCCGTTGCCAGTGCATATCGACGCCATCAATCTGATCCAGCGTATTCGGCCGGACAAGGACGTCGATGGTTTCCATGCCGAAAACGTCGGACGACTGGCGCTGCGTCAGCCAGGACTGCGTCCGTGTACACCCAAGGGCATCATGACCCTGCTCGCGCACACCGACAAACCGGTTCGTGGACGCAATGCCGTGATCGTCGGTGTCTCCAACCATGTGGGTCGTCCATTGGGATTGGAGCTGCTCCTGGCCGGCGCAACGGTTACCTCGTGCCATCGCTTTACCCAGGACCTGCAACGCCATGTGGGCGAAGCCGATCTGTTGTGCGTGGCCGTGGGCAAGCCCGGATTGATCCCCGGCACCTGGGTTAAAACAGATGCGGTCGTGATCGACGTTGGCATCAATCGAATGCCCGATGGCAAGTTGACCGGCGATGTAGAGTTCACCGAAGCGGCGCAACGCGCCAGTTGGATTACCCCGGTTCCGGGGGGCGTTGGACCGATGACTGTCGCAATGTTGATGCAGAATACGCTTGAAGCTTCGGAATGAGTGCAAACGGATGAGCGCCATCAACACAAATACCCCACGGGCGAACCGAGCGGCCGCGCTGCTAACCAGTTGTGCACTGTTGCTGCTGAACGGGTGCGCGTCGATCGCCAATAAAGCGGCCGACAAGCTGGGCGGCAGCCTGGCTGCTGGCGTGGCCAATCACGACGATCCGGACACGGTTGCTGCTGGTCTTCCGGCCTACTTGATCTTGATCGATGGCCTTATCGCAGGCGACCCTGAAAACGCCGGGCTGCTGCTTTCTGGCGCCAAGTTATACAGCGCGTATTCAGGCGGGTTCGTCATTGATGCCGAACGGCGCAAGCGGCTTGCCGAGCGCGGTTTCGACTACGCCAAGCGGGGCGTTTGCGTGCGCGACAAAGCGCTGTGCAGCGCCATCAACTCCGGCGAGTTCGAACAATTCGAGCGGATCGTGTCGGCGCAGCGAGCGGACGACATCCAGTCCTTGTACACGTTGGCCTCCAGTTGGGCGAGTTGGCTGCAAGCGGACACCGGCGACTGGGCGCGAATTGCCGATCTTCCGCGCATTGAGGCCGCATTGAATCGAGTGTGGCGCGCCGATCCCGAATACGATCATGGCAACGTTCTGGCCTACCTGGGTGTGCTCGACTGTCTGCGTCCGGAAAGTCTCGGTGGCAAACCGGTGCGCGGCAGGGACCGTCTGCAACAGGCATTCGAACACAGCGGGAAGCGGAATCTGATGCCTAAAGTATTACAGGCCGAGTTCTGTGCTCGTCTGCTCTTTGATCAGGCCCTGCATGATGCTGCAATCGCGGTAGTACTGGAATCGGATGCGAACTCGCCCGGTCTGACACTGTCCAATGTCATTGCCAAGCGCCGCGCCGCCGAACTAATGGAATCTGGAAAGGACTTCTTCTAATGAAACTGCGTATTGCGCTAATCAGCTGTTTGTTCGCGTTTTCCCAGGCCGCAACCGCGGTCACAATCAAGATTGCCACGCTGGCGCCGGAAGGCACCAACTGGATGAAGGAGATGCGCGCAGCGGGCGCCGAGATCAAGCAAAAAACGGAAGGCCGCGTCGACATCAAGTACTTCCCAGGCGGTGTGATGGGCAATGATTCGGCAGTGCTGCGCAAGATCAAGCTCGGCCAGCTGCAGGGGGGTGCGCTGTCCGGCGCGGAGTTGTCCGCGGTGTATCCCGATGCCCAGATCTACAGCGTGCCGTTCCTGTTTCGCGACTTGGCCGAAGTGGATTTCGTGCGCAAGCAAGTTGATCCGCTGCTGCGGCAGGGATTCGAGAAGGCCGGTTTTTTTGCCGTGGGTCTGTCTGGTGGCGGCTTTGCCAACATCATGAGCGTCAAGTCGGTGGTGGCCAAAGAAGACCTGCGCGCCAGCAAGGTCTGGGTGCCGCAGAACGATCGCATTGCCCAGGTCGCATTCACCGAGGCCGGGGTCAATCCGATCGCACTGCCGCTGGCTGATGTCTATACATCGTTGCAGACTGGACTGCTGGAGACGGTCGCAAACACAACCAGCGGCGCGATCGCGTTTCAGTGGCACACACGCATCAAGCACGTGGTGGACCTGCCACTGACTTACGTCATGGGCATCATGGTCATCGACCAGCGCACCTTCAATAAACTTGAAGCCGCAGATCAGACCGTCGTACGTGATTCCATCGGCCGGGCTTTCGTCAAGCTGGACGCGGCCAACAAACTGGACAACGAGTCGGCGCGAAGTGTCCTGGCCAAGCAAGGTGTGAAATTCGATGCGCCCAGTGCTGTGGAAACGGACTATTGGCGTGGCGTGGGCGCGCGTACGCTGAAAAAACTGCAAGCCGATGGCGCTGTTTCCGAACTGCTGCTCGCTGCGATCTTCAAGGCGCAGGCCGAGTATCGGGCGACCACGAGTGGCGCCGCGGGCGCACGAGCGCAGTGATCGCGCACCTGCGCCGGGCGCTGGCCTGGCTCGATGCAGTCGAAAACTGGCTGATTGCATTGCTGGCCATCAGTCTGGTGCTGCTGGCCGGAACACAAATCGTGCTGCGCCTGAGTGGCCACGGGCTGGTCTGGCTCGATCCCCTGCTGCGCGTACTGGTGATCTGGGGCGCGCTGCTCGGTGCGGTCGCCGCAGCACGCCAAGACAAACACATCAAGTTTGATGTTGTGGGCCGGTTGCTCAAGGGCAGGGCGCTTGTGGTCACGCGCGGGGTCACGATGATTTTCGCGGCGCTGGTATCCGCGTTGATGCTCAAAGCTTCGCTCGGACTGATTTCAGTGGATCGAGAATCGGCGACCGAGCTGTTTTCCGGTGTACCGATGTGGTGGGCGGAGGTGATTCTGCCAGTGGCCTTCGGCCTGCTCGCATTACGTTTCGCGTTGCGTGCGTTCGCGCCTGAAGAAGCGATTGCGCGCGCTGAAGGGTCGCTGCCATGACGTTGTTGATTGTCCTTGCGCTGGTGCTTTTAGCCTTGATCGGAGCGCCGCTGTTTGCATTGATCGCCGCGATCGCCTGGCTTGGATTGCGTGCGGCAGGCTACGAAGACACGTTGCTGGCGGCCCAATTCTGGAGCCTGGCCGAAATGCCGGTGGTAATTGCGATTCCATTGTTTACCCTGGCCGGTTATCTGCTCAGCGAGAGCAAGGCACCGCAGCGGCTATTGCGGGTATCCGAAGCATTGCTCGGCTGGCTGCATGGTGGCCTGGCGATAGTGACCTTGCTCATTTGCGCGTTCTTCACGGCGTTCACTGGCGCGTCCGGCGTCACCATCATCGCGTTCGGCGCGTTGCTGTTGCCGGCACTGCGGCAAGCTGGCTATGCCGAGCGCTTTGCCTACGGCGCAGTCACCACGGCGCCAAGTCTCGGCATGCTGATTGCCCCCTCGATTCCGCTCATCCTGTTTGGCGTGGTCGCTCAACAGATGAACACCACGCCCAGCGTCAGCATCAACGAAATGTTTGTTGCGGGGATTCTTCCTGGCCTGCTGATGCTCGTGGTGGTGTCGTTGTATTGCATTTGGCGCGCGCCTAAACGCGCACACGATATTCCGTTCTCGAAGCGCGAGGCATTGGCCGCGCTTTGGGAAGCCCGTTGGGAGCTGCCGTTGCCGGTGATCCTGTTGGGCGGCGTCTATGGTGGTTTCTTCGCTGCTTCTGAAGCTGCTGCGGTGATCGCGGTCTACGTATTTGCGGTCACCGTATTCATTCGGCGCGAAATTTCTCTCGCCCGGTTACCGCAGGTGTTGCGCGAGTCGATGATGTTGATTGGTGCGATTTTGTTGATTCTCGGCGTGTCGCTGGCGCTGACCAACGTCATCATCGATGCCGAGATCCCAGCACGCCTGATCGCCTGGATAAGTGAGCATGTCGAAAGCAAACTGACTTTTCTGCTGCTGCTCAATCTGTTCCTGCTCGGGCTCGGAATGATGCTCGATGTGTTCTCCGCGACGGTGATCATGGTGCCGATCCTGCTGCCGATCGCGTTGCATTATGGCGTGCATCCGGTGCATCTTGGCATTATTTTCCTGGCCAACATGGAAATCGGCTACTTCATGCCGCCGATGGGTATGAACCTGTTTATCGCCAGCTATCGCTTCGATCAACCAGTGCTCACTCTCGCCCGCGCCTGCATTCCGTTTTTCTGGCTGCTGCTCGGCTGCGTCTTGATCATCACCTACGTGCCTTGGTTGTCGCTGGCGATGTTGTAGCGTTCTTTTTTTGTGGGTCTGCGCTGCGCGCAGACGTTTTTCGTCAATTCGCATCATGGGCAACGGACTCCGACCGCAGGTCGGACCCACGTACCGCTACTGCGGCTTGCGCATCTGGATCAAGGTATCGATCAGGTTTGCCTCGCCACCGGTGCGCGTGGCGCGCTGCACATGGATCGCTGCTTCAATCGACTGCCAATGCGCAGGCTTGGCTCCAACCCAACGACTGTAGTCGCCACCAAGCACCACTGACCCCACGACATTCCTGCCGCCGGCATCATTGGCGTAGACATCGATCCGGTCGCGCGGCATGCCGCGCGCGTGCAGTGCAAATTCCGCGGGTAGTGGAACAGCTCGCAGAAAAAGTCCTTGGCCGGCGTGGTGGCAGGTACTCGCTTCATTTAGATCGGCGAGCGAGGGTAGCAAGTCGGAATGCTGAAACTTTCCGTCGATTCGTCCAGCGGCGAAATCGCTTGGCCCCCATGCATACAATGGCACCCGTGAGAATGCGGTTTCGCCCTCGCGTTGGTATTCGTTGGCGCGCAGTGGTGTCATCGCACGGTGATCGCCAGTCACCAACAAGATGCCATTTTCGAAGTAGCCACGATTCCGTAGATACGCGTGCAGACCGGCGATTGCCGCGTCTACTTCACGGAAGACTGCTTGTTCATCGGCCAGCCCGGTCTCCGGATTCATGAACGGTGGATGCGTGGTTACCGTCAAGAGCGCGGCAAAGAAAGGGCGATTGGCGTCGCGTTCATCGGCGTACCACTGCGAGAAGCGATCGAATAGCAACGCGTCGCGCGCAGCACCGAAAATTCCACGCTCGCGGCCGTCGTAAAATCCCGACTCGGAGCCCTCGAAGTGATCGAAGCCAATCACTGGCAGCCATCGATTCTTGTCGACAAAGCCGAGGTCACCGGTGGTAAAGAAAGCGCTGTAGTAGCCGTGCCGCCCAAGCACAGCGGGCACCGAGTACTCGGCATCGGCGTAACCGGCGAAGGCATCCATACTGCCGTAACGACCAATCACCGGCCCCGGCGCCAGACCGGTGAGTAGCGCGATCATGCCGCCGTCGGTGGTGA
>JANMSL010000211.1:0-2863 GCA_031389245.1 Lysobacterales bacterium
CATTTCCGGGCGCATGCGCAAGAATTACATCCGCATTCTCACCGGCGACAAGGTAAAGGTCGAGATGACCCCCTACGACCTGACCAAGGGCCGTATCAGTTACCGCATGAAGTGATGTGGTAGCTCGGCGCACGGCGCGCAGCCGCGAATGCACTTCGCTCAGGCGCTCTCGCAGGCAAACACTCGAGGCGCCCGTCGCCCCGATAAGAGCACGCCCATCGCTGATTCAAAGCGCAATGCGTTGTTGAATCGCCGCAGCAAACCCGTATCCGCCGACCTGGCAAAGCACCGTCGCCTTGCGCGGGGCAAACTTGAACACAGGCGGCGGGTGATGCTGAAAAGCAATGCAGCCGAGGCCGCTTCACGCCGCCGCCAGATTTTCCTGACTATTCGAAGCCGTTGAGAAACGCTGCAGTTTCGGACCAATCGCCGATCGGTGCAATCACCGGTCCGGCTTTCTTGCAGACCATTGAATTCTGGGTACCAGCGCCTTCGTTGGTGCGGTCACGTACGCCACTGCGGTAATAGACCACGACATCCGTTCCAGCGCCTGCTGCACCATCCAGATCTCCTCCATTGGATAGATTGGCGTGTGCGAAAACACAGTCGCTGAGTTGATTGTTGGCGTGATCGCCATACTCCCCTGCGATATAGGTCGCACCGATGAAGTCAATTTGATGCCGGGCAGACCCTGCTTGATTGGTGGGTGTGACGTAGTCTTCGGCCGAGGGAAGGATCCGATAGCCGCGCCCGGTCACAGTATCGGTGACGGTCCATTGTCGTTCAGTCGAACACGACGGTGTAGTGCCCGCATTGCAACGCTTGGTAGCAAACTCCAGGCCTTGCACGACATTATTTTCAGAGATGACATCGTTGGCCGAACCCTCGATATCAAAGTCCAGGCGCCAGTAATTGTGATGCCAATGGGTGATGCCATTGTTGGTGCCGTCGGAATTGCCAAAGCCGAATTCGGGTTCAAACGAGCCATCCAGATGAAAGATGAAACGCGAGGCGTACTGGTACCAGGCGGCGGAGTGCTGCGTGGTGATCGTCAGATAGTTGCCACGATCTTCGAGCGCCACGCCGGTGAAACAATCGCCTGGCGGGTTCCCCTGCGAAAACGGACATGATCCGTAGCTGGTGGTGGGCAGTGACGAAACGTCGCAACTGGTCTTCACCGCAAACGTGGGTACACCGACCATGTTGCGCACGCTGGGCGGCGCAAGAAAATCCGCGTCGTCATCTTTCCAGTCGCGGTAGCAGGTGCCGGAGGTGTACTCGGCAAACAGAATCGGGGAATGCGCACGCTTGAGCACCATGCGACCGTTGTAATAGACGTCGCGCAATTCCAGGCTCGATCCCTGTGTAGCCGAGCTCTGACTGGGTCTGAGGTAGCAGAATTCCCACACCGGGTTCGTCGTTGGCCACGAGGCTTTGACCGATGGCAACGGGCACACCGGCGAAACCGCCTGCAGCTCGGAAGCCCCTGCAAGCGCAAGGAGCAGCAGGCCACATACACCAATCACGCATTTCATTGTTTCGTCTCCTGTTGACGATGGGTAACGGGTTTCTGGTCCTGCCCAGCGCCCAGGCGCGGCGCAAACGATTGTCCAGAGATGAGATTTACGATCACGTGCAAGGTAGTACTTTGTCCCGAGTCGTTTGAGGCAAATACATGGATACAGCGGGAGTGCGTCGAACACTGAGGGTTTTCCGGCTCCCGGTAGATGAATCCGCCATACAAGGTCGACCCTGGCGGCAGATAGCTCACCCAGCGTTTGTCCGCGCGCACCAGAGAAAATGCGTAGTTCTGTTCCTGCTTGGTCGCGCTGAGTGAAAGCGCCGGCATGTCGTTGAGACTGATCTGCTTGCCTTCGATGTCGAATACGCGTTCTTGCGCGATCGATCGAGTGTAATTCCACGCGTATTGGTAGCGGCGCTGCACCGTGCCGCCATCCAGTTTGATTTCGTCGAGATAGTCACGGGCAATCAGGATCCGATCGCCATTTTCGGCAGCAATATCATCGACATGATCGAGCACGGCCAGTATCGGCGCGGAATCCATGCGGCCGGTAGTAGCGCACGCACTCAGCAGCAGCACGCCCAACGTCGAAGCAAGGCGTGTAATTTGCAAGCTCGAATTCGAAAGCGACATCAATTTTTGCCTCAAGGCGTAGTGGTCGATGAATCGATGGCAACGGCGATCGGTGGCGAACGGCCAAGCGCTGGATCGTCCCAAAGATCGAACATGAACTGGCCGCGGCTCTTGTTGGCAGGGCCTTCGGTCCAAGTGCGTCCGCACATCACATTCTCGCTGGGTTGCCCATTCTCGACCGCCTGGTTACGCAGGAACGTGATGTATTCCTTGCTTGCGGTCTGATACTGCACGGTCGCACGCACGCTGATCGGCAGCACGGCGTTTCCTGGAATCGCAATCGCATACGGCGTGGTGTCGTAATTGACCAGAATGCCGCTGCCCGGGCTGGTTTCTGGATAGGTGTAGGCCACTGGCCGCAGTTCCAGCCCTTCCGGATCACCGGCGCGCGCAGGCACCAAGCCGAGCGGCGGAATGCGATTGTCCTTTGCAACACAGTTGTTCAGCACAAAATGGAATTCCGGCCGCCCCATGACATCGGTGGTCTCGCAAGTTCCGGTCGAAGCATTCCATTTTCCCTGCAAGGTCTCGTAGATCTTGAGCTGCGCGTCCGGAGCCAGATCGCCCGTCGAAGGATTCCAGCCGCCGCTGCTGAACAGTGTCACACCATTGGCATCGAATGCCTCGACCAGCAACCACATGCGCCGACCTTCGCCGTAACCCGTGGGCAACTTGTGACCCGACAGGTTGGTCACTTTGACCGCGGCC
>JANMSL010000532.1:0-1621 GCA_031389245.1 Lysobacterales bacterium
ACTGGATGGTCTGCGACATGGTCGAGCAGCCCATCCGCGTCGCCGATCGCATGGGCCGATGGCTGCGCGAAGGGTGGTGCAAGCGCATCATCTTCAACCTCAAACTGCCGATGAAAAAGCGCTGGCAGGAAACCCAACTGTGCCTGGACACGCTGCGTGAACAATCCGGCCGCGACCTCGACATCCGCGCCCGGCAGCTCTATCACGATCGTGAAGAAATCACCGTCTACGCCGGCCCCGCGTAGGAGCGCACCTGGGCGCGAATGGATGTTCGGCAACGCCTATCGCGGCCAGGTCCGCTCCTACGGTAGGAGCGCACCTGGGCGCGAATTGATCTTCGGTATTCCCTATCGCGGCCGGGTCCGCTCCTACGGTCTCACGTCGCACACTCGCCTGAGAACCACGACCACATTCCCCATGCCGCAGCGTGACATGAAACCGCAAGCCAGCGCTGCTAGGCTGGGCGACCAAAGACACTGCAACAGGGCCTGCCATGAAACTTCGCGTGATGCCGTCACTATTCTCCGCCGCAGTGTTACTGGCGCCCAGCATGCTCAGCGCGGCGCCGTTCACCGCCGGCAACCTGGTTGTCTATCGCGCCGGTGACGGCATCACCGCACTGAGCAACTCCGCCAGTCCGCTTTTCCTTGAAGAGCGCACCACCGCAGGCGCGCTGGTCCAATCGATCGCGCTGCCGGTCGCCGCCAGTGGCGGCAATTTCGCCTGCACCGCGGCAGGAATGCCGACGACGGAAGGGTTTATTTCGCGCAGCGCCGATGGAAATTACATCGTCGGTGGCTGCTATGACGCAGCAGTAGCCACCGCAACGCCGCACAATTCCCTGCCCACAGTGGTGCGCCGCGTGGTGTTCCGGGTGGATGCAAGCGGCAACGTCGATACGTCGACGGCATTGAACACTTCGACGCTCACTGGAAATATCCGAACCGCCGCCAGCTCCAACGGTACCGATCTGTGGATGGGCACATCCACCGGCGGGTTTCACTACGCCACGCTCGGAGCCAGCAGCGCGACCCAGATCAGCACGACTGCCACCAACGTGCGCACCGTGCAGATTGAATCGGGGCAGTTGTATGGCGGTTCCGGCGCTGGCGCATTCCGCCTGTTCACTATCGGGACCGGCCTGCCCACCACCAGCGGCAACACCATGGTCAGCCTTCCCGGTTATCCGACTACGTTGGTCTCCGGCAATGCATTTTTCTTTGCCGATCTCGATGTCGGCGTCGCCGGCGTCGACACGGTCTATCAGGCAGACGATCAAGGTACCCCGGGCGGTATCCGCAAGTACTCGCTGGTCGGGGGAAACTGGACCGCAAACGGCGTCATCGACACCGGTGTCGCCGCCAATAACCGCGGACTCACCGGATCGGTCAGCGCCGGCGTCGTCACTCTGTTCTCTTCGCGCAGCGGGACCTCGCTTGCCACTGTCACTGATACTGCGGGCTACAACGCCACGCCCAGCAACTTGTCGGTGACGTCAATCGCAACGCCCACTTCGCTTACCGCGTTCCGCGGCGTCGCGTTCGTGCCCGGTGTGGTTGTATCGGTCACACCATTCGCGGTAACGAATTCAGCCTTCGCAGTGCAGGCACTCAACTCGCTG
>JANMSL010000566.1:0-2317 GCA_031389245.1 Lysobacterales bacterium
GCCAGCTCGCTGGAAAGCTCATCGGCAAGCTCAACGAAGTGCTCGGCGGCATCGAGGTTGTGGGCATCGCTGCCGGGCAGCAGATCTCCGGGCTGGCCAAAAAGCCGCGCTGAATGCTCGGTGATTTGCATTGTGCCGGCGGCGTCGATCATGCGCGTGGTGATTTCCCAGCTCTCCGCAGTTCGGCGCACGTAGTTGCCGACCGGGTGATCGTCGGCGAAGCGGCACTCGTGCTGGATCGCATCCAGTTCTTCACGGATATCGTGGTAATCGTGTTTTTCGTATTCGGGTTTGGGCAGGCGCGACACGCCCAAATGCACGCCGGCGAGAAATTGTTGCTGGATACTGGCCGGCCAGCTCAACGCATCCAGCATCCGGATGCTGCGGACCACTTTGACCAGTCGCCGATCGAGTTCGGCGAAGTAGATCAGGTCGGCATCCAGAGCGGCTGGTTTCATCAGCGTTTGCCGTACTTCTCGATCAGTCGCTTGCCAAAGTTTTTTTGCGCGCCGCGGTCCGCTGCGCGTTTCTCACTGTCGGCGGCACGCAATTGCGCGGCAGCCTGCTCGCCTTGCAGCTTCAGGTAGTGGTGATATCGATCGGCATCGAGCGTGCCTGCGGTCAATGCCGCATTGATCGCGCAACCAGGTTCCGACTGATGCCCGCAATCACTGAAACGGCAGTCACGGGTCAGCATCTCGATATCCGCAAAGCTGCCGACGTCGAGTGCTTCCTCACCGAGCAATTTGATTTCCCGCATGCCAGGCGTGTCGATCAGGCAGCCACCCGTAGGCAGCGGAATAAGTGCGCGGTGTGTGGTCGTGTGGCGTCCGCGCGAATCATGCTCGCGCACCTCGTTGGTGCGCATTTTGTCGGTGCCGAGCAAGGTATTGGTCAGCGTCGATTTGCCCGCGCCGGACGAACCCACCAGCACCAGGGTATTGCCGAGGCCAAGATAAGGCGCGAGCACGTCGATGGTCTGCGGCGACTTGGCATTGATCGCAATCACCGGAATTCCAGTGCCCGCGACGTGAACGATTTCAGCCCGCGCGGTTTCCGGGTCCGCGCACTGATCCGACTTGGTCAACAAGACCAGCGCATGCGCGCCGGATTCCTGCACGATCGCCAGGTAACGCTCAATGCGGCGCGGATTGAAATCGCCATCAAGTCCGCAGACGATGAGCACCCAGTCGATGTTGGTGGCGATGATCTGGGCGCGATGTTTTTCGCCAGCGGCGCCACGACGCAGCATGGAGCGGCGCGGCAGAATGGCGCGGATCATCAGATTGCCGTCGTCTGCCGGTGATATCCACACCCAATCGCCGACAGCGGGCCGCTGCTCCGCGGCGACGCGGGGTTTGCGCAGCGATGACAGGATATCCGCCTCAAGCAGGGTGGTCCCATCGTGCACTTCGTAGCCAGTGCGGTGCTGCGCCACGACGCGGGCCAGCCGGGCAGTGTCAGAAGGCGCCTGCGGCGACCCGGCCGCGTCTTCGTCTCGCCAGCCAATGGCGCGCAGAGCCTGGATCTGAATTGTGTGGGGCATGGCGCATTGTAGGCCAGTGTCGCGGATACGCCAGCTTCACGCTTGACCGATCCTGCAGCCGGACTGGCTGCGGACTTGTCCTTGCCGTTTCTTCACGTCGCCGCGCGCAGACTCAAGCGAACTGTTTGGAGATGGCTGCCATGCGCGCGTTTGTTGTATTCGTGCTTCTGCTTTCGGGGCTTTCGCTGCTCGCCTTCGGCGTTGCGATTTCATACGCACCGCTGCGGGTTATGGCCATGGCTGATGTGCTAGCCACGGGTGCAGCCGCCGCGGTCGAACTGCGCGCGTTTTATGGCGGACTGGAACTCGCTCTCGGCGCCCTGATCGTGATCTGTGCCTGGCGGCCTGATCGGCGCCGTGATGGGCTCTGGCTGAGTGTTTTCATCTACGCCGGCGTCGGCACTACGCGTGCGATCGGCATGCTGATTGATCACGTGCACACCCACTTTCTCGGTGTCGCCTTGCTGGTGGAGCTGGGCACGGCGGGCCTAGCGGCGCTGGCCCTCTATCTTTCGCGAAACAAATAGCCGCGCACGGTGGGTCCGCGCTGCGCGCGGACGCTCTCTGCTGTGGTGGGTCCGTGCTGCGCGCGGACGCTCTTTGTCGATCTCGGCGCAATCCAAAAGCGTCCGACCACAGGTCGGACCCACAAAAGCGCAGTCGCTCTTTGCTGTGGTGGGTCCGCGCTGCGCGCGGACGCTCTCTACCAATGTCCGCGCAATCCAAAAGCGTCCGACCTGTGGTCGGACGCTCTCTGCCAATGTCCGCTCA